>DATKVN010000008.1 GCA_035530055.1 bacterium
ATGAACTCGGGTTGCCGGTAGATATAAATAATCCTTTCCGGGGAATAGATACAGCAAGAATTTCTGGTACAGATTGGCAGGAGCTGGCTCCTTTATTTGCTGTGGCTGTAGGGCTGGCTACCAGGCGCGAAGGGGACACCAAATAGGAAGTGACAGAGTGATAGCTCTGTCTCAATGTAGGTAGTGTAGGGGCTTGTCCCCGTAAAAATTACGCCCATAAAGGGCTACACTACTTTGTTGAATGTATTGAATCCGCGAGTGGGATAAATCCGACCCCTATATTTAGAAGATGTTAAAAAATGATTAAGATTAATTTATTACCTAAAGAGGTAGAGAAGAAAGTTGCTCTGCGGGAGAAAAAGCTTCTACTTTCTATCATAGTTCTCCTGGTGGTAGGAGGATTTTTAGGATTATACTTCTTAAAGGTTGGACAATATACTCGCCTGAAGAAAAAGGTAAAAAGAGTGGAGAAGGAACTTAGCCTTTTAGAAACGATAGTTAAAAAAGTTGATGAAATAGAAGAGTCCAAAGAAGCTCTGGCTAAGAAATTAGATGTCATTCAGAGCTTGCTGGGAAATCGATTGGTCTATCCCCAACTATTTGAGGATTTAGCAAGGATAGTTCCTTCCCGAGTATGGTTAACTTCCTTACTGACTAAAAGTGAGCCTGACTTCTTAACTATTACCATTGAGGCTTCAGCTGTAGATAATTATGCAATTGTTGACTTTATTACTAAATTGAGTAAGGCTAAGAATTTTTCTAAAGTTGAACTGAGCAATATAACTACCAGAAAAGGGAAAGAAGAAGTAGCAATAAAAAATTTCGGCGCAACCTGCGAATACAGGTAACCCCATTTTCTAATAAGTGAGATAATAAGATGACAAAACAACAGAAGGTATTGTTGGGTATTCTGGGAGTCTTAGTTTTTTTTATATTCTATAAATATCTCTATGGTCCGCTGGGGCTTAAGTTAAAAAAGGTCAAGAATGAGTTGGCCACAAAGCAATCAAAACTTACACTCGCCAGAGCAAGAACAGGTCGTCTGGAGCAGCTAAAAACTGATTATGAACTGCTCAGAGTTAAGGTGGCAGAAGCAGAAAAAAAGTTACCCAGAGAGAAGGAAATTCCTCGCCTGCTGCGAGATATAACCAGTGCTGGACGGAAGTTTAAGATTGATATTTCTGATTTCCGGCCGCGAGCAGAAAAACAGCAGGAATATTACATATCCCACCCTTTTCTAATAACTCTGGATACTAACTACCATAATTTGGCGGACTTTCTGGCTGAAATAGGTCAATATGAGAGAATTTTTCATATTAAAAATTTAAGCGTAACACCAATATTGGAAGATGAAAAAAAACTGAAAGGCATTTCCACGGATTTTCAACTATATACCTACACCTTTAAAGAAAAAAAGGAAGAAGAAGAAAAAGTAAAAAGTAAATGAATAGTAAAATTGTTCTAATTATTTTTATCCTGATTCTCCTGGGGCTCAATGGCTGTCCTAAAAAAAAGGCCAGGCCGGTTTCCAGAGAACCTATAAAAGAGAAAGAGATTGTCACGGCTAAAAAAACAGAGGAGAAAAGGCAAGTCAGGTATACATATGGCGGTAAGAAGTATAAGGACCCATTTGCTCCTCCTGAAGACATGGGAGGAGGAATTGAAAGGGTTGGTAAAGGTGTAGAAATTGACCTGAGTAGATTGAAATTAACAGGAATTATGATTTCTCCTTCAGCTAAGGATAACTATGCCCTTATTGATGCTGGCGGAGGAAGAGGATATGTAGTTAAAGGTGGAAAGCTAATAGATAATTACAATAGGGTTGTAGATGGTGTGGTGGCCATAGTGAGAAAAGATAAGGTAATTCTAATTACCCGTAATAATGTCATTCGAGAGCTTAAATTGAAAACTGAAAAATGAGAATTAAAAGAGGAGAATATCGAATGAGAAAACTACTTTTTCCCAAGATAGTATTTATTTTAGTGTTAGGATTGGTCTGTTTTGTAAATGTTGGACCAGTTGCCCGGGAGGGGAACCCTGTACCCGAGTGGGAAGAGTTGACTAATGTGAAAGTTCAGAAGATCAGTGAAACTAAATCGAACATCATAATTACCACTACGGGACCCATAAAATACCACTGTTTCAAGATTACTAATCCGCCAAGGTTGGTAGTGGAGATGACTAATACAGTTCACAACTGGAAGCAGAAAGAGTTGGAAGTAGACAATTTCTTACTTAAGAGAATCCGTTCCGGTCAGTATCAGAATGAACCTATTAAAATAACTCGCGTAGTTCTCGATTTACAGAGGCCGGTTGATTATGAGTCTACTGCCACTGAGAAACAGATTATCCTGACTATTTTTGGTAAAGGAACCATAGAAAAGGTAGAAAAAGAAGTGCCGAAAATAATAAAAGTAGAAAGGGAGAAAAGGCCAAAGATAACAAAGAAAAAAATAATAAGGGAAGAAGGAATTGCACCAAACATTCAAGATGAAGAGCATAAAAGGTTAGTAGAGAAGATAAAAAAAGAAGAGAGAAGGCCGGCTAAGATAGCAATAGAAGAGAAGAAAAGACCAGTGGCGATAGGAGAGTTAATGGGTCCAATCAGCCAGGAGCCAGTGAGTTTAGATTTTGTTGACGCTGACATATCACAAGTAATTCGCTTCTTTGCCTTGAAGACGAAGATGAATTTTGTCCTGGCTGAAGACGTTGAAGGGGAGGTCACCATCCACTTACACAGCATACCTTTCGATGAAGCACTAAGAACTGTTCTGGATCAAAAAGGACTGATAGGAATTCAACATTCTGAAAATGTTATCAAGGTTGTAAACAAGAGCAAAATGCCCACTTATAGAAAGACATTTTCGCTGCAGAATAGAAATGCTTCAGAGGTCAAAGATACCATTGATACGTCATTAACAGAAGAAGAAAAGAAGTATACCACTGTTGGTGTATCTGATGTTACTAACGCCTTAATTATAACTTCCACTTCCGAGGGTATAGAGAAGCTTTCCCAGCTCATTGAGGAATTGGACATCAAGATGCCTCAGATCAGAATTACGGCAAGGATTATGGAAGTAGATATCAGTAAAGGTGTAGATCTAGGAATAGATTGGACAATGACTAAAACCTTTACTGGCAGTGCTACATTCGGTGATACAACGGTGACTGGAAATGTAGAAGATATGGCTGCACCTTTTAGTTATGGAACGCCAGCAACCTTAAATATAGCTACAATAATGAGCGGAGCAGATCTTGCGCTCACTTTAAAGGCTCTGGTAAAAAAGGCCGAAACAAAGACATTGTCTAATCCCACCCTGGTGGTGGAGAACAACCGTCCAGCGCACATCCATGTGGGCGATTCGTTACCTTATAAGGAAACTATAGTTACCGCGGCGGGAGTCACCGAGACCACGAAGCAACTGGAAATCGGAACTACTCTCGATGTTACTCCTACAGTTAGCCCTACGGGTAATCAGATAAGTATGGATGTTAACGTAGCAGTGAAAGACTTTGTGGGTTTTACTGCGGCGGGACCACAAACCACAGACCGGGAGGCGACGACAAAAGTCACAATAAGAGAAGGACAGACAGTGGTGGTTGGTGGATTGGTTAGTGAGACGGAAAAGGGCACGACATACCAGGTACCAATTTTAGGCGATATTCCCATTTTAGGTTACTTGTTTAAGAAGAAAGAAACACACAAGCGGACATTGGAACTTCTGATTTTCTTAACTCCCCATGTCATGCGCCACTAAAAAAGGTGACAGGTACTTTTTTCAAGGAGAGAGAGGATAGCGAGTTACAAATATATATACCAAAAAAGTTATCTATGCAATTTTGTGCCTGATTCTTATATTTTCCCCTCTCGCTCGTGCGAGTATGGATATTTGGACGCTGACTCTTGTCTATCTCTTCTCTCTTTTTGCTCTCCTCCTGTATAGTATCCTCCTAGTATGGTTTCCTCCAGCTACTTCAGAATCACAGACTTCCTTCCGCGTTCAGCTTAAGAGGCTTTCTTTTCCTCTGGTCCTCTTTTTGAGCATGGCTTACATCTCCTTTCTCTTTTCCACTAACAGATTCAATAGCAGAAACGAAATCTTCAATTTGCTCAATTATTTTTTTCTGTTTTATTTAGTAACTACTATAATAAAAAAGAAAAAGAGACAGAATTTAATTCGTTTAGTATTATTAGTAGGCATCTTTCTCTCGATAACCGGAATATACCAATTCATTAGAGGGAATGTAGCGGCCGGGACAATGGTTAATCCCAATATTTTGGCCGGATATTTAACAATGGTAATTCCATTTACGACAGGACTGATTCTCTCCTTGTCAAATTCGATTAACAGAGAATTCATCAAATCCCACCTTTTTTATTTAGTTGGTTGGTTATTAATGGTTGCTTGCTTATTCCTGACGAAATCCCCGGGAGGGATTATAGGAGTAATTTTGGGAATTTGTGTAATTCTCTATTTCAAGCATGGGAAGCAAATTTTTATTAAATTTCGATATATATTTATCGCTATAGCTGTAGTTATCGTAATTCTGCTACTTTTTAAACTCAGACAATTACAGGTTTATAATCGCCTCCTTTGCTGGTGGGGAGCATTGAGAATGGTTTACCAACGTCCTCTAATAGGGGTTGGCCTTGGTGGGTTCGAAACCGCCTATGCCAGGTATAAACTAACAGGCTTAAATCCATTATATGCTTATAACTATTTCTTGCAACTTGCAGCAGAGATGGGAGTTGTAGGATTGGGTGTTTTCCTCTGGTTCCTGTTTATGGTTGGGAAGCATATTAAATTTTTATCTAAGGGTTTCAAGTTCTTTTCTTTTGAAGTCGGGGTATTGGGAAGTATTGTTGCCATATTGTTTCATAATCTTACCGATTATAACCTGTGTATTCCGGCAAATGCAATACTTTTCTGGGTTTTCTTGGGGCTATTAATTACTGGCCCAGGATTTCTGGAGTCCACCCGAAAGGGAGGAAACTCGGCAGTCCCCAGGCACCGATTGGGGAAGATTAATAAACTACTACTTACCGGAGCAATTACTTTTTCCATTCTTGGAGTGGGGGTAGGGCTTACCAGACTATCTCTGGCAAATCGCCATTACCAGTTGGGTAAGCATCTTTTTGAGATTAGAAAGTTAGAGAATTTAGTGAAAGTAGAAGGGGTGAACTTAGAGAAGGCAGAATTTGAATATGGACGAGCGATCGAGTTGGACTCCTTGAATTCCTGGTATCATCACGGACTTGCAGGGGTATATTTAGCCAGATACTGGAGAGAAGGATATTCGAGCTATTTGGATGAAGCAATAATTGAGTTGAGAGAAGCGGTTGAGCGGATGCCTTATTATGGACCGTTTTACGCTAATCTCTCCTATGTGTATGAGTTAAAGAAAGATTACAAGAAGGCTATTCTTTACATGGAATCTGCCATAGCCTGCGACAGGCAAAATGGTGATTACTGGCAAAGAATAAGCGAATTGGTGGGAAGAATGCAAACCAGGATAGATGTTGAGAATAATTAATTTAGGTTTAATATTTATCTTTCTATATATTCCTTGGTTTAATGGTGGAGAAAAGATATTTCCCCGCTCATTAATCCAGGCAATAATTCTCATTTTATCAATTCTCTACTTAGCAAAAAGGAAAAATTTTAACTCTCTTTGGACGAAACTTTACATCTCGCCTTCACTCCATTTTCCAGTCTGTCTTATTCTATTCTTTTCCTTCTTTTCAGTAGTTAATTCCACATATTTACACAATTCCCTTCTCTCTTTTATAAAAATAGTTACTTTTGTTCTCTTCTATTTTCTCTTAGTAGAACATTTAACAGATAGAGACATATTGAGAGGAAATTATCTATTTAAAATAATTTTCGTTTCCGCTTCAATTCTTGCAGTCACTGGTCTATTCCAGTCTTTCTTTCATTTAGAAATTAAAGCAACTCTTCCCACTCCTGACTTTTTAGCCGGTTACCTGACAGTGGGAATAACCCTGGGAATAACTGAACTACTGACTTTTAGAAAGTGGAGTGGTCCAAATAACGTTAATGTAAACATTAAGAATATAATTAGCCAACATAGAGTTCCCTTTATCATTTATCTTATAACTACACTTATAATGTTTATATGCTTAGTTTTGACTCGCTCGTTAAGCGGAGTACTTGCTCTTTTAGCTGCAATCATATTTATAACTATTTTTCTATACAAGAAGAGGGCAGCATATATAATCTTTACTCTCATAGGAATATTTCTAATCTTTCCTTCTACGATGAAAGTTTTTCAATTGTTGGGAGGGGAAACTCTGAAAGAGTTCTTCCTCCAGAGATTGGGAATTTGGAGTCGATGTGTGGAAGTAATCTCAGCACATCCGTTCCTGGGAGTAGGCCCGGGAAACTTTGGCAATTTTCGGATTGCTTCTGGCTATGGCACTTATACAAAATTTGCCTACAATGAGTATTTACAGATAGGTGCTGAACTGGGAATGATTGTAGTATTTCTCGTATGTTCCATTTTTTACATAATGGTGAAGGGAGTAAAGAAATTATTAAAGAATAATCTCTCTCTTAAATCTCAAGCTGAGGTGGTTTCTGCCTCGGCAGGCGCTTTAGCAGTATTAACCCAGGGCCTATTTTATTTCAATCTCCACCTTCCGGCAATAACCTGTATTTTACTCTTTTTTATAACAAAGATTATGGTTGATAATCATAATCTATTTCTATCCCGGATTTCCCCTGACGAAAAGCTCGGTTCACTTTCTGACCTTCAAGCTCCCGGGTGGCTAAGAGTGACGTCTATTTCTTTTCTCTCAATTTTGTTTCTCCTCGTTTCAGTAATCTATCTTGGAAACCACTATGCATATAAGGGAGAATACAGGAAGGCCGTGAAACTTGTTCCTTTGAATGCTGAATACCATAAGGAATTGGCCGATTATTACAGGAAAGAAGAAAAACAGGATAGAGCAATTTCAATTTATGGGAAGGTTATAAAATTACATCCCCAAGAGGCGGATTATCATGACCAGTTAGGCCGTATTTACTATCGTCTTAAAGACACAGTAAGCGCTTTAAAGGAATTTAAACTAGCAGTGAAGCATAACCCCTACAATCCGTTTTTCCGCTTTGCCCTGGGTTCTTACTATCTAGACCGCTGGGAATTTAAGAAAGCAAAAATAGAATATCAAAAAGCAGTTGATATAGAACCATACTATCTATTAGCCCACTTGCGGTTGGGAGAGAGCCAGTTGGGTTTAAAGGAGATTGCCAGAGCCAAGGAAGAATTCTACAAGGTCTTAAAGTTGAAAGGACTACTTCCCCAATTGGTCTTCTCGGGGAAAGATTATGAAAATAGATTATTTGAATTTGATTATTCTCGTGTTTATGTGGGTTTGGGAAGGTGCTGGATGGAGGAAGGGAATATAATTCAAGCCATTGCTGAGTACAGAAAAGCCCTGAAATTGAATCGCTATTCTGCAGCTGCCCATAGCGGACTTGCCGATGTCTACTTTATCCAGAAGAGGTACGACTTAGCAACAGATGAGATTAAAAAGGCAATAAAACTGGCTCCTCAAAATGAAGCTTACAGAATGAACCTTAACCTAATTGAGGAAGCCATCTCAGGAGTAGAGCTTCCGTCCGAATAATAACGCAGAGCAAGCTCTGCTACTCCACAGTTTTTTGGAGTAGCGAAACTTGTTTCGCGATGATGGCTGGTAGTCGGGCTCGTCCCACACTTCGGTAGTCGGGCTCGTCCCTGAGCCCGACATTGCCTAAAAATAGGGCTTGACAAAAGGGGAAAGTTATAATATACTTTGTTTAGAACATTCTAAACGTTCTAAACCAACTATTACAAAGCCATAAAATTATGGAAAACCCTGAACTTGATAAAATAAGAGATGAATTCACAGAAATTGCTGGTCAGCTGGGTGTGCGCCTGGGGCTTAGCCGCACTGTGGGACAGCTATACGCATTGCTTTTCCTAAGCGATGAGCCACTCTGTCTCGATTATATGGTGGAAAGATTAAAAGTAAGCAAGGGGAGTGTAAGTACAAATATTCGCGAATTGGAAAAATGGGGTGGGGTGAGAAAAGTATGGGTGAAGGGTTCCCGAAAGGATTTTTACGAGGCAAACCCTGATACCTTGAAAATAGTAATTAACAGGTTTAAAGGTGGCATACAAGAAAGAGTAAATGAAATGTCAGGAGGAATAGATAAATTTGAGAAAGCCTTATCTAAGATAGAAAACAGCCTTTCTGTAGAGGAGAAAAAGAAGGCTCAGTTCTACAAAGAGAAATTCAGAAAAGTGAAGAAAATGCAAACCCTGATTAATACCTTCTTGAAAATCATCCCCAAGAAAATTTTCCTATGAAAAGAACTTTGAAAAAGATAGAGCCACTTCCGGAGTCCTTCCGAAAGGAAGATGACTTCCGGAGTCCTTCCGAAAGGAAGGGAACATTCCAGATGGTTCTTTCTTCGCTAAAGAGACCGTTGAGCGACAATCTTGAGTCCAGGTGATGTATGAAAATAGGAGTCTGCATGATTAGTGCATATTTTCCTCCAGTCGTTGGGGGAACCGAAATACAAACTTTGAGGCTGGCCAAGGCATTAATCGCTCGAAATGTAAATCCTTTTGTTATTACCGAAAGGTTAAAAGGACTGAAGAGATTTGAAAAGTTAGATGGAGTTCCAGTTTATAGATTGTTCGCTTTGGGTTCGGGAATTGTTGCTTCCTTGTCATTTATGTTTTCATCATTTCTTTTCCTGATGAAAAATCGAAGGAAATACCAGATTATCCACGCCCATTTAGCGTCTTCCCCGGCAATTACAGCAGCAATTGCAGGCAAACTGCTGAGAAAGAAGGTTATCGTGAAATTTGGCCGTTCCGGGAAAGTAGGAGATATCCAAACTTCCGATAGAACTTGTCTTGGAAGGGCAAAGCTCAAAATTCTAATGAAATATGGTGACGTTTTCGTTTGTCCCAGTGAGGAAGTGAAGAGGGAATCAATAGACTATGGATTTGCTAAAAGGAAGGTAGTAAAGATTTCCAATGGTGTAGATACAGCCCTTTTTCATCCAGTCGACGACCTACAAAAACAGGACTTGAAGAGACGCTTCAATTTTCCATCACTCCCAATTATGGTCTATTCGGGGAGACTGGAATCGGTTAAAGGACTGGCAGTATTATTCATGGCCTGGCAAATAGTCATAAAATCTGAAAAAGAAGGTTACCTGCTTATTATAGGCAATGGTTCCCAGAAAGGTAGCTTGATTAGTTTAGCGAAGGAGTTAAAAATTATTGAATCTATAAAATTTACTGGTCAAGTTGATAATGTCAATGAATACCTTCAAACTGGTAATGGCTTTGTCTTTCCTTCAACTGCGGAAGGATTATCTAATGCACTACTGGAAGCAATGGCTACAGAACTGCCGATTGTGGCTACTAAGATAGGTGGCACGGAAGAAATAATTGAGAATAAAAAGAATGGATTCTTAGTTGAACCGGGCAAAGTGCACCAATTTGCAAAAGGAATAATAACATTACTAAGCCAGCCTGAAGTTGGTCATAAATTGGGCCGGGAGGCAAGGCGGACAATTGAAGAAAATTACTCCATAGGTATGGTAGCCCAGAAGCATGTGCAGTTATATGAGGAAATGATTAAATGAGATTTGCGTTGGTAGACCACGATACAAACTATTTCACAAAACCAGAACAATTGGAGAATGTATACGAAAAAATCTGGGATAAAACACCGATATGTTTATCAAATTTAAAGAAGGTAAGAGAGAACGCGCGAAAGAAGATATTAGACAATTTTTTTATTTCCCGAATTATTTCCTTCTATATTCAGGAGGTTTATTTTGGGACTTAAAATTGTCAGCACAAATTTAAAGATAGCAAAAGCAGCATTAATTTTGATAGTTGCAAGTACTTGCGGGCATATACTAAGTTTAGGAAAGGAAATCCTTGTTGCAAATTATTTTGGAATTACAAAGGTTATGGATGCTTTTTATGCAGCAATTACTGTTCCAAATTTAATAAATAGTGTTCTATTATCAACATTTGGAGCTGTTTTTATTCCTATATTTATTAGGTATAAACTTAAAGACAAAAGTGAAGCAAATCATATTTCTTCAGTAATCACAAATTATCTTTTTATTTTTTTTATCTTTGCGTCTTTATTTCTTTATATTTTTGCTCCCTGGATTATCAGATTTGGTTTCCATGGTTTAAAACCAGAGACTATTAATTTAGCAATAAAGATGTTGCGTATAGTCTGCTTTACCCTTATTTTAAGTGGGCTGATAGGGATTATGGCTGGCATTCTTAATGCTTTTGAGCATTTTGCTTGGCCGGCTTTTTCACAGATGTTTGTTACAATCACCACAATTTTGTTTATTTTATTCTTTGTAAAACAGTTGAGCATTTTTACCCTTATTTATGGATTACTTGTAGGTCTAATTCTGCAATTCATTTTCTTAATTCCTATTACAAAGGGAAAAGGGTATCATCATTACTTTGATTTTAACCGGGAACACCCGGCAATAAAAGAAATGATATCCTTAAGTTTTATTTTTTTCATAGCTATGGTTGCCTCTCAATTGAATATCGTTGTTGATAGAATTATGGCCTCTTATCTAGCTCCCGGAAGTATTGCTGCTCTTGGCTATGCAGGAAGGCTTGTTCAGGTTCCTTTGGTAATTTTTTCTTCATCTATTGCTATTGCAGTTTTCCCATTCTTCTCATCTCAGATTGCTGAAAACAAAATTGAAGAAATGAAGGATTCTGTTGCCAAAAGCATAAGGATGTCTGGCTTTATCTTTATACCATTAACTGTGATTTTAGTTATCCTTGCAAAACCGATAATAACGCTCTTATTCCAGAGGGGGCTATTTGATTCCCATGCAACAAATTTAACTTCGATAATTCTTATATGCTATTCCTTCCAGTTTTTCTTTTATACAGTGGGAATGATTCTGGCAAGGGTATTCCTTGCTTTTCAAGATATGGCAACCCTCTTAAAAATAACCATCGTCGGAGTAATAATGAATATAGTCTTAAACTTTCTTTTTATAAAAATTATCAATCCTCCCGCTGCAGGAATTGCTCTTTCGACGTCGGTAACATATTTTACTATAATGAGTCTTCTTTTTATTTTTTTAAAAAAACAAATGTCTCTATCTACAAAGTACATATTGGAAGGAATTACCAAAATTATTATAGCCTCCATAACTGCAGGGATAGGTATCTTTTTTATATTTAACCTTTTGAATCAGATAATCGCTTCTGTGACGATTATCAATCAAGTGATCCAGATTGGAGTCCCCATAATTATTTCGGGATGTCTTTTTATAGGAACAATTTTTTTGTTAAAAATGGAAGAAGTAAATAAATTTTTGGGATTAATGAAAAGCAAAGTTTTTAGTTTTGGAGATAAAATAAGATGAAGTTACTGCTTGTTAATGCGATTGAGAGTAAAACAACGACAGAGGAAGAATATTTTCCTCCACTTGGTTTAGGATACATTGCATCTTATTTACGAAAGAATATGCCATCAATAAAGATAAGAATAATTGAGAAAAATATAAATGAAGAACTAGGAATGTTTAAACCTGATATCGTCGGCATATATTCTCTATCTCAAAATTTTGGGAAAGCAAAAGAAATTAGCAAAATCTGCAGAAATTTAGGCCTTCAAGTAATAATAGGAGGACCCCATATTACTGCTTTACCTTCTAGCCTAACAGCAGATATGGACCTGGCAGTTATGCAGGAAGGTGAGGAAACTATGCTGGAATTGATGGAGATGTTTCAGGGAAGTGGGATAAATTTTGAGCAGATAGGTAAGATTTCTGGAATTGCTTTTTACGATAAAAGCGGTAAACTAAAGGTTACCAAAGCAAGAGAACTAATAGTTCCATTGGACCGTATTCCTTTTCCAGCGAGAGATTTACTTGGTGTTAAAAAGCAAGATAGAGTGCATTTGGTTTCTTCCAGAGGTTGCCCTTATCACTGTCGTTATTGTGCTTCCAGCAGTTTTTGGAAGAGTGTCCGTTTCTTCTCAGCTCGATATGTACTTGAGGAATTAAAAATGTTAATATCCAAGTATTCACCAAGCATAATATGTTTCTATGACGATCTTTTTATTGCAAATAAAGAAAGATTGTCTAAAATTGTAGAGCTGATAAAAAAAGAAGGAATTAATAAGCAAGTAAGTTTTTTTGTGACCGTTAGAGCAAATCTAATTGATGAAGAAACTGTTAAATTGTTAAAGGAGATGAATGTAACTTCCACTAATATTGGATTGGAATCAGGAAATGCAAGAATACTTCATTATCTAAAGGACAGAGTTACAATGGAAGATAATATTAAAGCAATTAAAATAATGAAAAAATTTGGGCTTAACATAGGGGCTAGTTTTATAATTGGTTCACCTGATGAAACTAAGGATGAAATCTTGGAAACGTTATCTTTCATTTGCAATAATAATATTGTTTCTACATCTAATATTTACATCTTAACTCCTTTACCAGGAACCTATTTTTGGGAATACGCCTTGAAGAAAGGATTAGTTTTGGAGGATATGAATTGGAAGAAATTAAAGATTGAATCAAAAGATAATCTTGAAGAAAAAGTCATATTAACAGAAAAAATTGAGAGAAAGAAATTGTTTGAATTGTATTATCTTTTTAGACGTATGAGAAAAAGGTCTTACTTTACAGAGATAATGAGACAGCGATTTACAAAATGGTTGTATAATCCCGTGGAAATTTTTCTATCTTTATTTAGATATTTTAAGAGAATTACTGCAAAAGGCTTGAGGAGGGAGTGAAAGAATGAAAGAAAGGTTATTAGATTATCTTTGTTGCCCAAAGTGTAAGGCAGATCTCAAAATGGAAATTCAAGAGACCAAACAGGAACAAATTAAAACAGGGAAGCTAATTTGTTCGAAATGTCAGCAGGAATATGAAATTAGGGATGGGATTCCAATTATGCTTGATAAACAATCTCGTATATTATTACAACAGAGCTCGAAACCCTCTATGCAGATAGGTTTATTTAAGCAACGGATTTCAAAAATATTAAGAAAAATGCATTCCCTAGAGCCATATTCTATAAATAGTCTATACCAACGAGTTGAAAAATTTCTGAACTATTTTGATTACGGAGCAAAAACTTGTGATTTGGGGTGTGGATATAGAAGATTTGATCAGCGGATAGTTAATCTGGATATAGCACTTTCTGAATATGTGGATATAGTTGGAGATGCTCATATCCTCCCTTTTGCTGACGAGACTTTTGACGGGATAATTTGCACATCGGTATTAGAGCATGTCTGGAATCCAGTGAAGGTAGTAAATGAAATTTATAGAATTTTAAAAAAAGGTGGGAAAATCTATATTGAAGTTCCATTTTTATATCCTTATCATCCGGTAACAGGAACAGATATGGATTATCAGCGTTATACTGAAGCAGGGTTATTGAATCTATTTAAAGATTTCAAGCCTTTGGAGTTAGGCGTTAGTGGTGGACCAAATGTGGCTTTGATTGTTTTTTTAAGACAATATTTTTCTGAATTATTTAATTTCTGGCATAATCACGATGCTCCTCGTGAGATTATCAGTATAATTACTGGTTGGATATTGCTTCCGTTGAAGTATTTGGATCCACTTTTGATAAAAAGAAAATCTATTGCAAGTATTTTCTATTTTGTAGGGGAAAAATAATATAGAAAATGACAAAAAGATGGCAAGAATATTTTCAGAGGCAAGAATATAAACATCATAGCGTCTTGGATTTTGCGGTTAACCACTGGAATTACAACGAACCACTATATTTCAGAATTAAAAGATTGATGCAACCACCAGCGAGAATTTTGGATGTTGGTTGTGGACTTGGCTATTCTGATATTTATCTTCAAAAATGTGGGTATGAGGTGGTAGGCATTGACGATGATGCGAATATTGTGGAAAAAGCCAGGAAAAATGCTGAATATTTTCGCTCCAATGTTAAATTTGAACAGGTAGATGCTTTTGACCTGTCAAAGTATTATGGCAAGTTTGATTTAGTATATTCAGTTGGTGTGGTAGAACATTTTGATAGAAAAACAACAATTGTTTTACTTAAAGAACAAGCAAAATGTGCAAAATATATGATAGCGGTAATTCCGACTAAATTTACAAGATATTCTGGTGAAATAACTGACGAAAGAATTTATACTATTTCTCAATTGCGTGGAATATTTAAGTATGCCGGATTAGAAGTAATAGGTAAGTTCGGGTATGGTAACATTGTTTCGCCATTTCATAATTGGGTGCATCGACTTCTACCTCATGGATTGTATCGGATTCTCCAAAATAATTTCTCATATGCCATGGGAATTGGTTGTATAGGAAAGAAAAAATAATGAAAGATAGATTATTAAGACTTCTTTGCTGCCCTGAATGCAAATCGGATTTAGGCATAGCTAAATCCAAAAGTGTAAACAGTGAAATTGAAAGCGGTATTTTGCATTGTCCCATTTGTCAAGCGGAATATCAAATCATAAATTTTATCCCTCGGTTTGTTTCAACAGATAAATATGTGGAAAGTTTCAGTTTTGAGTGGAAAATTTATAAAAAAACGCAGTTAGACAGCGCAACAGGAAGGACAGAATCCAAGGTTACATTTATAGAAAAGACAGGTATTGAGTTAGAAAAGTTAAGAGATAAGATTGTTCTGGATGCTGGGTGTGGTATGGGACGGTTTATGGAAGTAGTTCAGCCCTATGCAAAGGAAGTAATAGGAATAGATTTATCCTTTGCTGTAGATTCTGCATATGAAAATCTAAAAAAGTTTGATAATGTTCATATTATACATGCCGATATTTTTAACCTTCCTCTCAAAAATAATACATTTGATTATATTTACAGCATAGGCGTTTTACACCATACTCCTGATACTAAGAAAGCATTTATGAACCTCCCCTGTCTTTTGAAAAGCGGAGGAGAAATTGCTATCTGGGTTTATTCTGATGAAACGAGTTATACACAAATCATTACTGATTTTTATAGACTTTTTACTGTTCATCTACCAAAGAAATTGTTGTGGTATTTATCTCATTTGGCGATTCCTTTTTATTACTTTAAAAAAATCCCGAAGGTTGGGGCATTGATTAACGTTTTTCCCATGAGTAGTCATTCCGATTGGAAATGGAGAGTGCTGGATACTTTCGACTGGTATTCACCAAAGTATCAAAATAAGCATCCCTGTTATGAAGTTATGAGTTGGTTTGAGGAAGCCGGTTTAAAAGATATTAAATTATTACATTTTCCAGTAGCAGTCAAGGGGAGGAAGTAAAAATGAATTTTAGAATTTGCATGATATGTTCTCAATTTTATCCTGTTGTTAGTGGGGCAGAACAACAAGCAGAAGCATTAGCAAGGGAGCTTTTAAAAGAGGGAGCAAAAGTATTTGTTCTTACCCAGAGGGTAAAGGGCCTAAGAAGAAGAGAGAACTTGAATGGATTGATAGTATATAGAGAGATAATTGCCCCTCAGTGGGGACCTATTTTTGGATTGAGTTATTTATTGAGTACTTTTCTATTTCTTTTTTTTAAAAGAAATGATTATGACATCATCCATTGTCATATTTTGTACTTACATACAATCTCAGCAGTCATTATGAATATGTTATTCAGAAAAAAAGTTATTGTTACCATTCAATGTACTAGAGAATATGGTGATGTTGTAAGACTTAAAAGAATAAAAGGTGCAAATATTATCTTCAGAATTATCAAAAAAGTTAACAAGTTTATTGTGGTCAGCTGGGAAGCAAAGGATGAATTAAAGAGTATCGGTATTAAAGATGAGAAAATTATCAGAATTCCTAATTTTGTAGATGAAAGTAAATTTTATCCTGTAGTAAACAATGTAAAGAATAAATTAAGAGATAAGTTGCTATTGCCACCGGACAAAAAAATTGTGACATTTGTGGGACGGCTCACTCCTCAAAAAGGAATTTTCTATTCAATAGAAGCGTGGTTTGAAGTGATTATTTCATATCCTGAAGTGGCTTTATTAATTATCGGGGATGGACCTCTGATGAAGAGTTTAAAAGATCAGGCATGTGCTTTAAACTTATTGGATAAGATAGAATTTTTAGGAAAGAAAAAAAATATCTCTGAATATCTTCAGGCGAGTGACATATTTGTTTTACCCTCACTTGCAGAAGGGATGTCTGTTGCACTTTTGGAGGCAATGGCTTGTGGGCTTCCTTGTATAACAACAAAGATTGGAGGTAATGTTGACTTAATTGATGATGGTAAAGATGGAATTTTAGTAAAACCATCAAGTAGTGAAGAACTTGCATCTGCTATATTGAGGTTATTAAAAGATAAAAAATCCTTTAAAGATTTCGGTAGTCAAGCGAGAAAAAAAATTCTAAAACGGTATTCAATAAATTCTATAGTTCCGGCTTACATAAATTTATACAAAGGACTCTTAAGCTAACGGCTCTGGTAACATAACGAGCTTTGGAAATTTGTAATGAGTAACAAAAAGATTCTTTTCGTATTCTATCGCATCTACGGTGGTGGGGCAGAGAAACAAATGCAATATATTTTGAGATATATTGATAGAGAAAAGTTTGAGCCGAATCTTGCTGTTTTTCACTTGACAGGAACCGAGAAAGAGCTGGTGCCAGAAAATGTTCCTATTTTTGATTTGAGTACAAAACTGAGACCAGCTTCGATTTTTTTAACCTTCAAACTCATAAATTTAATTAAAAGGAGTAAACCCGATAAGATATTGTCTTTTCTCTGGGGAACGAACTTGATTTCCATTTTAGCAGGGATTCTTACGAAGACAGACTTTCTAATAAGTGAAAGAACGTTCTCAGGGATAGATATAAAAGGATATTCTCTTCCAAAGTTAAGAAAAAAAATGATTTCACTACTTTATCCCAAAGCAGAAAAGATAATTGCAGTCTCATATAATGTCAAGGAGAATTTATGTAAATATTTTGATATTCCAGAAAGTAAAATTGAAGTAATTTATAATGGAATAGATTTAGAAAAGATAAAAAAATTAAAAATTGAATATGAAATTAATCTCCAAAGTTATTTGCTTGCGTGTGGGGGTTTACACAAATGGAAAAATTATGATTTCTTAATTGAAGTAATGGCAGAACTTAAAAGCTTATCTCTGGTTATTTTGGGTGAGGGTCCTTTAAGGAAACATCTTAAAGAGAAAGCAGAATCTTTGGGAGTAGATTTAATTCTGCCTGGTTATATTAATAACCCGTATCCTTATTTTAAGAAAGCAAGAGCTTTTGTCTTGACTTCTTTATATGAAGGGTTTCCTAATGTTATTTTAGAAGCAATGGCTTGTGGAGTTCCTGTTGTTTCGGTTGATTGTCCGGGCGGTGTGAATGAAATTATTGAAAATGGAAAGACAGGCCTTTTAGTTCCTCGTGGTGATAAAAAGGCACTGGCTCGGGCTATGATTAAATTACTTAAGGATGAAAATTTGCGTAGAATTCTCATAGAAAATGCCTATAGAAAAGTAAAGGAAGAATTTACATTGGATCGGATGGTTAAGAGTTATGAGGATGTGTTGAAATAATGTGTGGAATTTGTGGAATATTAAATTTTGATGGTAAGCCGATATCTGAAGAATTATTGAAGAAGATGAACAATCAAATAATTCATCGGGGACCGGATGATGAGGGATACTATATTAGCGGAAAATATAAAAAGCAAAATGAGGCAAAATATAACGTGGGGATGGGGATGAGGCGGCTGAGTATTATTGATTTGGAAACAGGACAGCAGCCGATTCATAATGAGGATAAGTCAATATGGGTTATATTAAACGGTGAAATTTACAATTTCCAGGAGCTTCGGGATAATCTCAAAAAAAAGGGTCATTGTTTTTACACAAAGAGCGATACAGAGGTACTTGCTCATCTGTATGAGGACTACGGGACTGACTGCCTCAAATATATGAATGGAATGTTTGCCTTTGCCCTGTGGGACGAAAATAAACACTGCCTCTTCATTGCAAGGGATCAGGTTGGGAAGAAGCCTCTATATTATATGAGAATAGGTGACAGGTTCTATTTTGCTTCGGAGATAAAGTCATTTCTGGTAATACCGAAATTTAAGAAGGAGATTAATCTAAAGGCAATTCATTATTATCTTACATATCAATACATTCCTTCTCCTATGACGATATTTAAAGATGTCTTTCGCCTTCCACCGGCTACATTTATGGTTATTGATTCACAGGGCAGGATAAAAAGCTGCAAGTACTGGTCGCTAAATTTCAGACATAAGACAGATTTGACTTTTCATGAAGCCAAAGAGAGAATCAGGTCGCTCTTGAGAGATGCTGTTAGAATTAGGATGATTGCCGACGTTCCTTTAGGTGCATTTCTTTCTGGTGGGCATGATTCTTCCATAATTGTGGCATTGATGAGTCAATTATCATCTCAACCGGTAAAGACATTTTCTATTGGCTTTGAAGAACAAGAATTTTCAGAATTGAGATATGCTAGAATACTTGCTAAGAAATTTGGATGTGAGCATCATGAATTTATCGTTAAACCAGATTATATTGATATTTTACCTAAGATTGTCTGGCATTATGACCAACCTTATGCTGATAGCTCAGCCTTACCAAGTTTTTATGTTGCTAAGATGACACGTGAATATGTAAAAGTTGCCTTAAATGGAGATGGGGGGGATGAGAATTTTGCCGGTTATCTGAGATATTCTGCCTTAAGAAATTTTACTATTCTGGCTTTGCCCTTTCAAATAATTCCTCATAAATTATTTTCAGAATTTTTGAATTTAATCCCTGATGTTGAATCATCTCAACGGAACCCCATTCGTTATGCAAAACGGCTTTTGTCTACTTTAAATGAATCTCCTTCTCGTAGAAACATCATCTGGCATTGTTTCTTTGATAATTTTTCAAAAAAGCGGATCTATTCTGATGAGATGAAAAATAGATTTTCAGATATTGATACTTATGAATATCTCAGCAATTTATTTGAGCGGGCGCCGGCGACCGGGGTTATTGACAGAGCTCTTTATACTGACATCAATGCCTATCTTCCGGAGGATTTACTTATAAAGATGGATGTGGCTACAATGGCGAATTCCCTTGAGGCACGCTCGCCATTTCTGGACTATCGCATACTTGAATTTACTTCCAGCCTTCCATCTTCATGGAAAATGAAGATTTTTTCTCAAAAGTACATTCTAAAAAGAACATTTCAGGATTTACTTCCTCCTGAAATCCTGCATCGTTCTAAACAGGGATTTGGCATTCCTGTCGGAGAATGGTTTCGTCATCAATGGAAGGATTATTTCAGAGAAATTGTCCTTTCCCCAAAAGCAGAAAGAGGTTATTTTGATATGAAAGAAGTGGAGGCATTATTTCAGGAGCATATCTTGGGAAGACGAGACCATGGTTATCGCCTATGGGCTCTTTTTATGTTAGAATTATGGCATAGAGTTTTTATTGATGGAGATATTGTAGTATGAAAAAAGGACTGATTAACGGGGATCACAGGACGGGATGGTTCATATTTAGCAGAATTTTTGTCATCAAAAGGATATGAAGTTCATAGAATAATTAGAAATCATCAAAGAAGAGTGTTCGTTTCATAAAATAGTTCCTCAATACTTGAATCTCTACCATAAACTTTTTTAAGATGAATAAGGAAAAGAAATACTTAATTTTCATTTTCGTACTGGCATTAATCTTAAGGTTAACGTACGTCCTATTTTTCCCTCAGTTAAAAATAGAAAGTGATGCTTTGCAATATGATACTATTGGCTGGAATTTAGCTTCTGGTGATGGTTTTTCACTGGAACCCGGTGTGCCGACACCGGTTAGAGCGCCTGTGTATCCGTTTTTTTTGAGTCTGATTTATCTTGTATTTGGACACAGTTATCTGGCAGTAAGATTAGCACAAACAATAGTCAGTGCTTTGACTTGTTTGGTCATCTATTGGCTGGGAAAGGAGATTTTTGACGAAGAGATGGGTCGGGTCACTTCCTTAATTATAGCTTTGTATCCGGTTCTGATAAGTTACACTGGGTTTCTTCTAACGGAAACCTTGTTTACTTTTTTGCTATCTATTACAGCCTTATTTCTAGTGAGAGCAGTAAAAAATAGATTAGGTAAATATTATGCAATTAGTGGCATGTTGTTGGGAATAACAACTCTATGTCGAGCGACAACGATGTTATTTCCGTTTTTTATCTTTGTAGGATTATGGGCTGTTTATAAAGTAAAGATTAGAGCAATTGTCCATTTTTTGATTTTTCTTTCAATGATGGTTGTTGTAATAATTCCTTGGACGGTGCGCAATTACTTTCGGTTTCATACCTTTTTACCTGTTGCCACAGGAGGAGGATTGACATTATGGGCAGGTACTTATGTGCCCTGGGACGGTAAATATCAAGGAGTGACAACAGAACCCCTAAGAACCATGGGAGAAGAATATTCACCTATAGAATTAGATAAAAGGTTATTTAAGGAAGGAGTGAGAAATATCAAGGAGCGTCCAATAAAATATTTCATTATGTCCATAAAAAAATTTCCCAGATTCTGGATAACCAGTCATAGTAGTGTATTTGGCATTGACAAGCCGAATTCTTGGTATCTACGGGAACGTCAGTATTTTCCGCTTTTCGTGAAATTTTGCCTCTTACTTCTGCACACTGTTACGCTTATTTTAGGTATTATAGGAGTTTTCTTGATTAGAAGACAATGGAAGTCTTGCATAATTCCTTTATTACTGATTTGTTTTTTTACAGGGCATATTTTTTTGGTTACTATACCCCGTTATCATGTCCCAGTTTTACCTTATGTCTTTATTTTTGCTTCAGTATGTTTAATAAAAATCAATAAAAAAATTATAGAATCAAAAGTTAAATTAGGATGACAGAGAGTGAGATCGGTGAAATGATAGAAGCGATTCAGAATTTAGATAGAATGGCGAAGACTGTCAATTACAATAATTGGATATATAAAATAATTAAGCCTTTTATTGGAAAAAGGATATTGGAGATTGGTTGCGGCATTGGAAATATGACCAAATTTTTTCTTGATTATGAAGCAATAGTCGCCATTGATAATTCAGCTGAGTGTATAGAAATTATGAAATCTAAATTCTCTCATTATAAGAACTTACGGATCGTCAATCACGACATATCCAATGAAGGGTTTGGAGAGCTGAGAGAGTTCAATTTCGATACCGTTGTTTGCATAAATGTGTTGGAACACATAAAAGACGACCTTCAAGCACTAAGACATTGCTATCAATTACTCAAAGAGCGGGGGAGATTAATTTTGTTTGTGCCCGCTCTCAAAATTCTTTATGGCACGGTTGACCGGGCTGATTCTCATTATCGGAGGTATACTAGGATTGAACTAACCAAGAAATTGAGAGAGGCTGGTTTTGTTATCAAAAAAGCATCCTATGCAAATTTTTTTGGAATTTTTCCATGGGTTTTGCACAGCAAAATCTTGAAGAGGTCGTTACATCCCCCCAGGCAGATGGTATTCTTTGATAAGTTTGTGCCCTTTTTCGCTTTCTGGGAAAAGCTGTTTCTGCCTCCTATTGGACTTAGTTTACTTTTCGTTTGCCGGAAAGGCTGAGGTATGAAATTATCAGTCATAATGCCTGTTTATAATGAAAAACATACCATAAAGGAAATCGTACGCAAGGTAATGAATGTAAATATGGAGAAAGAGATTATAATTGTGGATGATTGTTCAATAGATAGCACGCGAGATACATTAAGGAGAATTGATAATAATAACATCAAAGTGATTTATCATGATAAAAATATGGGAAAAGGGATGGCGATAAGAACAGGGATTAAGTATGTAACCGGAGATATCATAATTATTCAAGATGCTGATTTAGAATATGAGCCCGAAGACTATTATGAATTGACCCGGCCCATTATTGAGGGGAAAGCAGATGTGGTATACGGGTCTCGAGAACTTCTTAAACAAAATAAATGGTCTTACTATCGGTATGCCATCGGAGGCAGATTCTTGAGTTGGCTGACAAATCTACTTTACCATTCGAGTATTACTGATGAGCCAACTTGTTATAAAGTATTCAAAGCTGACATTTTGAAAAGTATCAATTTGGACTGTAAGAAGTTTGAGTTTTGTCCTGAAGTCACAGCTAAGGTACTAAGAAGAGGTATTAAAATCTATGAAGTACCCATTCATTATTATTCGAGGTCAATAGAACAAGGAAAGAAGATAGGGTTGAGGGATGGATTGCAAGCGATATGGACCCTCATAAAATATCGTTTTATAGATAAACATTCTTTGTGAGTGTGCCAATGAAAAAAGAGCTCGAAAAAATTATGGCTAGCAAATTGGTAATTAATGAATACTTATTCTTAATAGTTTTATTTTCGTTAGCCAGTCTTTTGAGAATTTTATATGCCTTTTATTTAAAAGGAAATATTCCTGTCAGTGATGCTGCAGGATTTGATCTATTAGGGATAAATATTTTGAAGTATGGCCAATATGCTTTTCAACCCGGTATTCCTACAGCACACCGTGCACCTATATATCCACTTTTTCTATCAGGAGTATACTTTCTCTTTGGGCACAGTTATCTTGCAGTAAGGATAATTCAGTCATTAATTGGTAGTTTAACCTGCGTGGCGGTTTATTTTATTGGCAGGAGAATAGCAAATAAGAATGTGGGCGTTATTGCGGCTATTATCTGCGTATTTTATCCATTTTTTATCTATTACACGGGGTATTTACTTGTGGAGACATTGTTTACATTTCTCTTAGCGGTTGCTGTGTACTGCCTTATCACCAGCGTGGATAAGCCTGATTGGAAGAATCTTAGCCTGGGTGGGGCGTTTATGGGACTGGCAGCGCTGTGTAAGCCAACAGCCTTTGCTTTCGTTCCTTTCTCTGCTTTAAGTTTCTTGGTGATTTTGGGAATTAGGAAAGTGTCAACATATAGAAATATTGGGATCTTTTTGCTTTTTTTTACTATTACTTTGTCTCCTTGGGTTATTAGAAACCATATTGTTTTTAGAAGAATTATCCCGTCTACTACACAGTTAGGCTTTGCGTTATTAGACGGAAGCTTGCTATTCGATGCTGAGCACCAGTGGCGGATCGAACAGGAAGAGCAAAAAAATCCTATATTACTAAAAGGGAAAGAATTGAATGAAATAGAACAAAACAACTACTTTACCAAGGAGGCTTTAAAGTTTATAAGAAATAATCCAAAATACATGATGAAATTAGCCCTCAGGAAATTCCTTAAATTTTGGAGATTGTACCCGCATACGGAAAATATCTATACCTACGGGCAATCAAAAGGTCTGTTAGTTCTCCTTAGCCTTCTTTCTTATGGTATACTTTTACCTTTTAGCCTACTTGGAATCATCTTTTCCATCAAGAACTGGAAACGGTTCACATTTTTTTATGGTTTGATACTATCTTTTACTATTATACACCTGATTGTTTGGTCGCAAATCAGGTACCGCTTGCCGATTATGCCTTATATGATAATTTTTGCAGCATTCAGCTTAAACTTTATTTTGTTGAAAGCGAAATCGCTGAGATTGGCGAAGCGACTCAAAATTTAGATAGAATATAAAGGACATCGGAACAAATATGGCTGGAAAATTAGTAATCAAGGTAGTCGAGATTAAGGGAAGATGCCCGGTGTATAGGGTCGGGGAAATGATTGTACTTGATGAAGGATATAAAATAAACCTCAGAGAGACTGCCAATATCTGCATGCACTCTTTGGCTTCAATTATGCCTTATTATAATGCTTTGTATAACGGTGTTGCCCCGGAAAAATTGGGGCTTGCCAACAAGGATGGAAAAGCTTGTGTGCAGTGCCTGGACCCTTGCGAAATTACTGGTGGCGGAACTGTTGTATTTGAAATTACAACTGAAGAGAAATAGAGTGTGGAGTAGCCTGATAAATTTTGAACGATTGTTTCGGTGGGCAAATTGAGATCGTTTAATTTACTACAAGTTGTGCCTGGTTTGACTGTGGGGGGGACGGAAAAGATGTTCGTTCAGTTCCTTCCATTGTTCAATAAAGCCAGGTACAATCTTTCAGTTTGTTGTCTAAAGGGTCGGGGAGCTTTGTCCACCGAGTTGAAAGAAAGGGACATTAAGGTAGAATATTTGAATATGCCCAGAGGTCCAGGTTTTTTGATTCTTCTGGACAGCTTTAGAGCTATTATCAAATTATTCTACTTGATGAAGAAGAGAAAAATTGATATTGTACACTCTTACCTATTCCGTGCAAATATATTATGCCGTATAGCTGCAAAATTGGCTGGAGTACCAGTGGTGATTTCTTCTATGCAAGGCATAGAGGTGACTAGAATGTGTCCTCTTTTGCTGGAGAAGGTAACTTCACCGCTTGTAGATAAGTTCACTGCAGTCTCGGATGCCATAAGGATTTATATCATTCAAAAAGCCCGCATAGACCCTGAAAAGATAGTGACTATCCATAACGGAATCGGGCTTATTGAAGCGAAAGAGGCACCAATAGAAAGAAAGGAATTTGGTTTAAGGCCAGGTGTACCAATTGTGGGTGTGGTGGGCCGATTGGCAAAGGAGAAGGGACACGAATATCTTTTGAATGCAGTCAGGATTGTAATCAGAGAATATCCCCAGGCACACTTTCTTGTTGTGGGAGATGGAGCCCAACGCAAAGAGTTAGTAAATTTGGCATTCGATTTGGGATTGAAAGACCATATTACCTTTACTGGATACAGGAGAAATGTCCTCCGCGTCTTGGCTCTTTTTGATATTTTTGCTTTAGCCACACTCTGGGAAGGTTTATCTATGGTGATTTTGGAAGCTATGGTAATGGCTAAGCCTGTAGTTACCACTAATGTGGCAGGAAATCCTGAAGTGGTAGTTGACGGAGTTACAGGATTTCTGGTAGCGCCTCGGGATGCAGAGGGTTTAGCTGAGCGGATACTAACATTATTAAAGGATGAGAATTTGAGGAAACGAATGGGCAGTGCGGGAAGAAGACGGATAGAGGAGAAGTTTACCATAGAAAGAATGGTAAGTGAAACCGAAAAACTTTATGAAGAATTACTTGTGAAGAAAAGAGGAGAAAAAAGAGGTAATAAATCTTGATTTCCAGAAAGATAGAAAAAATATTACTGATCCAGCCACCGTATGACATTTTAAGAATTGAACCCAAGACCACTCATCCTCCACTGGGACTGGCCTATCTTGCTAGTGTCTTAGAAAAGGACTATGAAGTAAAGATACTTGATGCTGTTGTAGAAGGTTTCGAAAATGAACAGGTTATCGATAGAGAATTCAAGAGATATGGTCTACATTTTGATGACATAAAGAGAGAAATAGAAAAATTTAATCCAGATGTTGTGGGAGTTTCTTGTCTTTTTTCTACTCAGGCTGAAAATTCTCATAAGGTTATCAAGCTTGCCAAGGAAGTAAACCCAGATATAATTACACTATTTGGCGGAGCACACCCTTCGGCTCTTCCGGAGTTAGTAATGGAAGATGGCAATATTGATTTCGTCATAATTGGGGAGGGGGAGCACACTGCAAGGGAGTTACTTAGGGCGTTAGAGACAGGAAGTGGTTTTTTAGCGCTGGATGGATTGGCTTTCAGAGAAAATGGAAGAGTAAGAGTTTTACCGAAGACGAATTATATTCAACACCTGGATAGTCTTCCTTTTCCAGCGAGACATTTGCTTTTAATGGAAAAATATTTTAAAATAAATACTCCCATGGGAACAACAACTCGCAGAATACCGAATACTTGTCTTTCCACATCGAGAGGCTGTCCCGCTAATTGTATTTTCTGTTCTATCCATACGGTTTGGGGTAGAAAATATAGACCTCGTCCTCCAGAAAATGTAATAAGTGAGATGGAATTTTTGATAAAAGAGTATGGAGTAAAGGAATTACAATTCTATGATGACAACCTCACGTTCGATAGAGAGAGGGCTTTTCGGATTTTCGATGAAATGATTAAAAAAAGACTTGACCTGTTATGGACTACTCCCAATGGAGTTGCCATTTGGGCGCTGGATGAAGAATTGCTGAGGAAAATGAGGGAAAGCGGGTGCTATAAGATAAGTCTTGGGGTAGAATCTGGCGATGATTATGTTCTACGCCGTATAATTCAAAAACCCCTGAACCTCAAAAAGGTAAAGCCAATAATCAATTTCTGCAGAAAATTAGGGATGGGTATAGATGCATTTTTTGTGGTCGGTTTTCCTGGAGAGACCAAGGAGCAGATGGAAAAGACTTTGAGATTTGCCCGAAGTTTGAAAGTAGATAACCTGAGTGTTACTCTTGCTACCCCGCATCCAGGCACCCGTCTCTACGAAATTTGTCAAAAAGAAAATTATCTCAGGCCGGGTTTTAACTTTAAAGTCATCAGGTCTCGCAGAGGTCAAATTGATACCCCTCAGTTTACTGCTAAAGAAGTAGAGAAGATGGTCTCCAGGGTTAACTTTATTTCTCGCTTAGAACTCGTCTTCAGGAGTCCAGCTGCTTTTTATGAGAGAGTAGTAAAGCGACTATTTAAAGAGCCAAAGTTTTTTATGGCTTTGGCTTATGAAACTATTAAGAAAATGTTTTCTTTAGGAGGAAGATAAATGGAATTGAAAGAGAAAATTGTTCGGCACAAAGCTAAAATCGGGGTTATTGGGTTAGGATACGTTGGGCTTCCTCTGGCAATGGAGTTTAGTAAAGCGGGATTTGATGTTACTGGAATTGAAATCGATAAGGATAAAGTGAGAATGATTAATCGGGGAGAATCCTATATTCAAGATGTCAAGCAGAGCGAGTTAGAGGAGTTGGTAAAAAACAATAAACTGAAGGCAACGATGGACTTCTCAGTTTTGAAAAAGATGGATGCCGTAAGTATATGCGTGCCCACGCCTTTACGCAAGACGAAAGACCCTGATATCTCTTATATTATTTCTGCCGTTGAAGAAGTGGCTAAATATTTGCGCCCAGGACAACTGGTTATACTGGAAAGCACTACCTATCCAGGCACAACGAGAGAGGTAATTCTTCCCCGATTGGAAGCGAGAAATCTTCAAGTAGGAAAAGACTTCTTTCTGGTTTTCTCGCCGGAACGCGTAGACCCTGGCAATAAGATTTACACTATAAGGAATACACCAAAAATTGTAAGTGGTATCACAAAGAAATGTACCAGTATTGCTGTTACTCTCTATGAACAGATAATTGATGAGGTGGTTCCTGTCTCCACGACGGAATCTGCGGAGATGGTAAAACTTCTGGAGAATACCTTTCGCATTGTTAACGTGGGATTGGTTAATGAGATTGCCCTCATCTGTGATAGGCTGAAATTGGACACCTGGGAGGTGATAGATGCAGCGGCCACAAAGCCATTCGGTTTTATGCCTTTCTATCCAGGTCCTGGTTTAGGAGGCCACTGCGTACCTGTAGACCCCCACTATCTTTCCTGGAAACTGAAAGCTTTAAACTTTTATGCTCGTTTTATTGAACTGGCTGGTGAGATAAATATTAAAATGCCTGAGTTTCTGGTCAGTAAAATTGATGCTGCACTGAATGAGAGAAAGAAAAGCATAAAGGGATCTAAAATCTTAATCTTAGGGGTAGCCTACAAAAGTAATGTTTCGGACATTCGGGAATCCCCGGCTTTGGATGTTATGAGGCTTCTCAAAGAAAGAGGAGGAAAGGTCGTATATAATGACCCTCATGTGCCTCAAGTAGAAGGACTGAAATCGATTCCCCTGACGGGGAGTTCTTTAAGAAATGCTGATTGCGTGGTAATCACCACTGCCCATAGTGACTATGATTATAAGCAGATTGTAGAGAACGCAAGGCTGGTTATCGATTCCAGAAATGCAACCAAAGGAATAAAGAGTAAAAAGATAGTAAAACTGTGAAAAGCAACAAAGGGAAAGGAGAGAAGGTTGGCGTTATATTTAGTGACTGGCGGAGCCGGTTTTATTGGCTCAAATATTGTTGAAGAATTGGTTAAAAAAGGGGAGAAAATCAGAATATTGGATGATTTCTCTACTGGTAAGAGAGAAAATATTGACGGGGTTAAAGATAGTATCGAGCTCATTGAAGGAGACCTCAGGGATTGGGAAATAGTTAAGAGAGTAATGGCGGGAGTCGATTTTGTCCTCCATCAGGGAGCTCTGCCCTCTGTAGAGAGGTCAATAGAAGACCCTCTCACCACTACTAAGGTTAACATCCTGGGGACATTGAATGTCTTATCGGCGGCGCGCGAGGCGAAAGTTGAAAGATTGGTTTATGCTTCTTCCTCATCGGTTTATGGAGATACTCCCACCTTACCTAAGAAAGAAGGAATGAAAGCTAATCCTCAGTCTCCCTATGCGGTCACTAAGTTGATTGGAGAAGAGTATTGTCGAATATACTATTCTATTTATGGACTGGAGACAGTTTGTCTGCGTTACTTTAATGTTTTTGGTCCCAGGCAGGATCCCGGTTCGCAATATGCAGCAGTCATTCCCAAATTCATCACTCTCATGTTGAAAGGCAAATCGCCTCCCATCTATGGTGATGGTGAGCAATCGAGGGACTTCACTTTTATAGATAACGTAGTAGAAGCTAATTTACAAGCATGCACAGCAAAAGGGGCACCGGGAGAAGTATTCAATATTGCTTATGGTAAAAGAGTCACTATAAATGAATTGGTAGAGAGGCTGAATAAGATTCTCCAAACCAGAATAGAGCCTACTTATCAGAGTCCAAGAAAGGGTGATGTGAGACATTCTTTGGCAGATATTTCTCAGGCTCGGAAGACTCTCCATTATTCACCTGAGATTGGGTTTGATGAGGGTCTAGAAAAGACTGTTCAGGGGTTTAGAGGTACCTTTTTCTAAATTTTAAAAGCCTGTGGAGTAGCAGAGCTTGCTCTGCGTTATCATCGCGAAACAAGTTTCGCTACTCCAAAAACCCTGGAGTCCTTGCGAAAGCAAGGGATATTCAAAAATGTAGCAGCAAAGCGTAAGCTTTGCCTTCCTTTAGCAGAGCTTGCTCTGCGTTATCATCGCGAAACAAGTTTCGCTACTCCAAAACTAAAGGGGAAAGATGAGTATTAAGTTAATAATTGGCGTTGCAACAGTTATCGTCTTTGTTGTATTATACTTTTTGTTAAAAGGACTCTTACTCTCACTTTCCCGAAAAAAGAAGTATAGAAAAGTGAAAGATAGAATAAAGAGAAGTATAAAACCTCTCTCTAAAGAGAAAAGAGGCGAGAAAAGGTATTCGGTTTCTGAATATGAGGAATGTATCAGGAGGACTAAGGATAAGAATGTGAAAGCTTGGGGGAAGTGGCTTCTGGCTCAATTTTACCATGATAATCCCCACCGCCAGAAAGATTACCTTGATAAAGCAATTGAGTGCTATACAGATATAATGAAGGAATTTTCGGATTACCCTTTTCACGAAGAGAGTTTATTCCGCTTGGGAAAGCTTCTCTTCTTTGAGAAGTTGGATCATAGGAAAGTCTGCGATGTATATCAACAGTTACTCAAGAAATATCCACGCTCTAAATGGGTGATCGTTGCCAAGGAGAGAGTGGGGCTCGTTAGAAATAATCTTACCTACCCCCAGGCATTAAATGATTATATTCTTGCAGAAAAATATTTTGAACGGGGCAAATATGAAAAGAGCATCCAAAGTTTGCTCGATATCATTGAAAAATATCCCCAATCAGGACTGGCCAGCGAGGCCTTATATTTTCTGGGTGACATATATCAGTTTAAACTTAAAGATTACAGTAAAGCAATAGATGAATATCAGAATCTTATTCAGGAGTTTCCTCAGAGTAGATTTGTGGCCAATGCCCAATTTAAAATTGCCGAATGTTGTCGTAAACTGGAAAAGTGGCAAGAGGCAATTAAAGCCTACGAGAAATTCGTAAAAAATTACAGTCAATATGGCTATTCCGATTACGCCCAATTCTATATAGGGCAGTGCTATGAGAAATTGGAGGATTGGAAAAAGGCAAAAGATTCATATAGTTTAATTTCCGCTAATTATACTGAAAGCATATGGACTGATATTGCCCGTAACAGGATTAAATATTTAGATAAACACCCAGGAGGTTAACTATGGTTTTCTATGTAGTGGCATTTTTCTTTGCTCTGGCTCTAGCGTATGTGTTGACTCCTCTATTCCGAAAAATAGCACTTAAGTTTAAAATTCTCGACCATCCGGTCCCGAATATAAAAATTCATTCAAGGCCAGTTCCCTATTTAGGAGGCTTAGCCATCTGGTTGGCTTTTATTGTGACTCTTCTGGGAGTGAGGCTCCTCACCAGTTTTCCTACAGGCACTCTTCGTAATCTCCGCGGAATTTTCTATGGGGGAACTTTGATAATGGTCTTAGGACTTATTGACGACATTTGGAGGCTCGACTATAGAGTGAAACTTTTTGGACAGTTCATTGCTAGCATCATCCTGATCCTGTACAATGTCAGGATAGAATTCATTTCCAGTCTCCCCCTGTCCATTTTTCTAACTATTTTCTGGGTAGTAGGCATAACTAATGCAGTTAACATTATTGATATAATGGATGGTTTGGCTGCGGGAGTGGTAGTTATTGCCGGTTTGGCTTTTTCCTTCATTGCTTTACCCACGGAAAAGATTTATGTCAACTTTGCTGCCTTAGCTCTTGCTGGAAGTTGCCTCGGTTTCTTAAGATACAACTGGCGACCGGCCAGGATATTTATGGGAGATTCCGGGAGCCTGTTTATCGGGTTCATTCTGGCTGCTGTCTCATTGGGGGAAAGTTATACAACAATAAATAATATTGGGCTTTTTGCTCCCTTTTTAGTCTTAGGCATTCCCATATATGACACCTTATTGGTCATATTTTTCCGGCTAATTAATAGGAAGTCGATATTTGCTGGAAGTCGTGACCATTTTGCCTTCAGGCTGGAGGCAATGGGATACAATAGAAAGAAAGTCGTTCTGATTAATTACTATCTCACAGCAATCTTAGGGCTTGCAGCATTTCTTATTACCGTAGTTAAATTTGAACTCGCAGTCATTATATATGCAGCGATTATCGCTTTTGCTATTCTTTACGCGACTCGTTTGATTTATGTCAGGGTGGAATGATGGCTGGAAAAGTGTTAATAATAGGAGCGGGATTAACCGGTTTAAGCACTGCTTTCCATCTGGAAAAGGTGGGAAGAATAGACTACTCAGTTTTTGAGAAAGAGAGAAAGGTCGGTGGTTTATGCCGTTCAGAGTATAAGCCATGTCCAGGATTGAAAGGGAAGTTTACCTTCGATATCCTGGGACACCTCCTGCATCTGAAAGAGGAATATACAATAGGATTGGTAAAAGAACTCCTCAGTAAGAATCTCATATCCCATGATAGAGATGCCCATATCTATTCAAAAGGTGTGTATACGAGGTACCCATTCCAGGCAAACACATATGGTTTGCCACCAAAAGTGGTGAAAGAATGTGTCTTTGGATTTATTGATGCCAAGTACCATTCTCTTCACTGCAAGACACGTCCACCTGAAGGATCGTTCTATAATTGGATTCTGCAAAATTTTGGAGAGGGGATTGCTAAACATTTTATGATTCCCTATAATCAAAAAATATGGACAGTTCACCCACGAGACTTGACTTGTGGATGGATAAAAGTGAACCCCAAATATGTGCCTTCGCCTAACATTCAGGAGGTAGTAATTGGTGCTTTGGAATACCAGAAAAAACATTTTGGATACAATGTCCGTTTCGACTATCCCCGCAGAGGGGGGATCCAGAAATTGCCTGACGCATTTGAAGCGAAGATTAAGAATCCGGTATTGAAAACAAACCTTTCCAGGGTAGACATAAGAAAAAAGGTGGCCTACTTCGATGGTGGAAAAATCGAGGAGAAGTTCCGATTTCTGGTTTCCACAGTTCCTCTACGAGAATTGATTTTGGAGATAATAGAAGATGTGCCAGGAAAGGTTAAGAACGCTGCTCTTAAATTGAAATATACTTCAGTTTTGAGTTTGAATCTGGGAATTAAACGCGAGGAGATGGACCATGGACATTGGGTCTATTTTCCTGAAAAGGAATATCGCTTCTATCGGGTCGGCTTTCCCAAGAAGTTTTCAGATGAGATGTGCCCTCCTGGCACAAGCTCAGTCTATGTTGAGATTGCCTATAAGCCTGGCGAAATAACCCCAGAAAAGGAAAGAGAACTCATCGCCAGGGCAAAAAAGGACCTGATCAAGGCTGGGATTCTGAGAACAGAGCGTGAAATCCTTGTGGAGCATCGGGAACGGATAGCCTATGCTTATGTCATTTATGACCGAAATCGAGATAGGAATTTAAAGATAATTCAGGATTATCTGAAAGAGAAAGATATTTATTCAGTGGGACGATATGGTGGCTGGAAGTATTCTACGATGGAAGAGGCGATTTTAGAAGGAAAGGAAGTTGCAGAAAAGATAGCTTCAGAATTGTAGCTGCAGAGCGAAGCTCTGCCAATGAAAGCAAAGCTCACGCTTTGCTGCTACAGTATGCGCCCGACCAAAGGCGGGTCGGTCGCCTTTTTTGGAGGAAAAATGCGTTGTCTGGTTACTGGTTGTGCTGGATTTATTGGTTCTCATCTGGCTGAGAAGTTGATTCAATCCGGCTTTGAGGTTGTGGGAATAGACTCCTTTACAGATTACTACGACCGAAGAATTAAGGAAACTAATGTGCAAGGCCTGTTGAAATCGTCCAATTTCACTCTTATAAGAGAAGACCTTTTGGCTATAGATTTAGATAAGTTGTTGGAAGGGGTCGATTATATTTTCCACCATGCTGCCCAGCCAGGAGTTCTCGCCAGTTGGGGAAGGCGTTTTGAAACCTATTTAAATAACAACGTTCTGGCTACACAGAGATTACTGGAGTCAGCAAAGAAAATCTCTCTGAAATCGTTTATTTTCGCCTCGTCTTCCTCTGTTTATGGAGATTGTGAGTTACCGATGAGGGAAGATAGATTGCTTTTACCAGTCTCTCCTTATGGTGTCTCCAAGTTGGCCTGTGAAAGTTTGTGTTATTCATATTGGAAAAACTTTGGAGTTCCTGTTGTATCCTTGAGATATTTTACTGTCTACGGACCACGCCAGAGACCAGATATGGCTTTCCATAAGTTTATCAGAGCAATGTTGAAGGGAGAAGTGATTACCATCTACGGCGATGGAAACCAGACTCGAGATTTCACCTATATCGAGGATGCTGTGAATTCCAATATTTTGGTGATGGAAAAAGCTTGCACAGGCGAAATTTTTAACATTGGGGGTGGCAGTTATATCTCTGTAAATGGCGCGATCAAATTATTGGAGGAAATTATTGAAAAAAAGGCCCAAATTAAATACACAGAAAAGAGGAAAGGAGATATGCGGGCGACTTGGGCAGACATAAAAAAGGCAAAGAAGATGTTAGGGTATAATCCCAGATTTAATTTGAAAGAAGGTCTAATTAAAGAAATAGAATGGATTAAAGGGGTAATGGTTAAATAGATGAGAAAGTATAAAGTGGCGACAATTATTACAAAACTGGAACTGGGAGGAGCCCAAGAGATCGCTATTTACACTACCGAAAACCTTAATCGAGACAGATATAACCCTATTTTAATCTCTGGCTGTGGGGAGATTCTGGATGGTGAAGTCAAAAGTAATCCCAGGATAAAGTCATTTTTTATTCCCCAACTGATTCGGATGCTGAATCCTATAAAAGATGCGATTACCTTAATGAAGATATGGAGGCTTTTAAAGTCAGAAAAGGTCGACTTAGTACATACCCACTCCTCCAAGGCGGGAATTCTTGGCCGGTGGGCAGCCCATTTTGCTGGCGTGCCTCAGATTTTCCACACATACCACGGTTTTGGGTTTAATGAGTATCAGAAGTGGTGGATAAGAAAAGCTTTTATCTGGGTAGAGAGAGTAACTGCCTGGATTACTGACAAATTAATCGTAGTATCTTCCGAAAATGTGAAAAAAGGCCTGGCTAATAGGATTGGGAAGAAAAGACAATATGAGGTGGTACATTGCGCTACAAATATTAAAGCATTTTCTGAAATAAAAATCGACTTTGACCAAAAAAAGAGAGAATTCGGAATTAACTCTGGAAGTCCTGTAGTGGCAATGATTGCCTGTTTCAAGCCTCAAAAGGCTCCTCAAGATTTCATTTTTCTTGCCCATCGTGTCAGCCAGGTTTTACCATCCACAAGGTTTCTTTTGGTGGGAGATGGGGAGTTAAGGCCTGAAGTGGAAGAATTGATCAGGAGGTTCAAACTGAAAGAAAAAGTTATTTTGACTGGCTGGCGACGCGATGTCCCGGAGATTATGCAGATTATTGATGTTTTGGTGCTTACTTCCCTGTGGGAGGGTCTTCCTATTGTGTTTGCTGAAGCTATGGCTTCTGGAAAGCCTGTTGTAGCCACAGCTGTGGACGGCGCTAAAGAAGCAATTATTGAGGGAGTAAATGGATTTTTGGTCGAGCCTCACAATATAGAAAAATTTGCTGAGAGGGTAATTAAGTTGCTTAGAGATCGGAATTTGGCTCAGAGAATGGGTAGGGAAGGCAAGAAAAGGGTCTATCCTACTTTTGATCTCACTCACATGTTGAACAGGATAGAAGCCCTCTACGAAAAATCACTTGTTGAATTTTGAGGAGATTAATTATGGGTAAGACTATCTCTGAAAAAATTATTACCTCCCGTTTGGGAAGAGAAGTAACTGCAGGGGATATTGTGATTGTGCCGGTAGACCTCTGTATGGTGCAGGATGGCACAGGTCCCCTCGCTATTAAGCAGTTAAGAAAATTAAAAAGAGGTGGAACTTTAAGCGGCCCAGGTAAAGTGGTTGACTGCGGAATTTTTGCTCCAGAGAAAACGATTATCTTTCTCGACCACGCTGTTCCTTCTCCGCGCAAAGAACTTTCCAATGTCCAAAGAGAGTTACGAGATTTTGCAAGAGAAACCAAGGTAAATTTCTCGGAAATAGGGGAGGGAATTTCTCATCAGAGACTGGTGGAAAGCTTTGTGAATCCCGGCGATATTGTTATTGGTGCCGATTCTCATACCTGCACTTCTGGGGCTTTAGCTGCCTTTGCTACCGGAATGGGCTCTACGGATGTGGCTGTAGTGATGGCTACAGGAAAGACCTGGCTTAAGGTTCCCCTGACTTTCTTGATTAATGTAGAAGGAGACTTTCCCAAAGGTGTCTGTGCTAAGGATTTGATTCTGTACATTATTGGTATGCTGAGAGCTGATGGAGCAACTTACAGAGCTTTAGAATTTGCCGGGAAAGCGGTGGAAAAGATGTCCATCTCCGGAAGGCTCACTCTTTGCAATATGGCCGTAGAAGCAGGAGCTAAGACTGGACTTGTTGCTTCGGATAGTTTGACCAGAGCCTACCTCAAGGAGAGGGATCGGGAGGATGGATATAGAGAAATCAAGGCAGATAAGGATGCGAAATACGAAAGAGTTTTTGAAATCGATGCCTCAAAATTGGAACCAATGCTTGCCTGTCCTGAGACCCCGGACAATGTTAAACCAATTTCTCAAATAAAGGCTAAAAACGTCAGAATTGACCAGGTTTTTATTGGTACCTGCACCAATGGACGAATAGAGGATTTGCGCCTGGTGGCAGAGATATTGAAAGGACGAAGATGTGCTCCGGGAACAAGGTTACTCATTGCTCCAGCTTCCCGCCAGGTTTACCTGCAGGCAGTGAAAGAAGGAATTTTTGAGATACTTATTGGAGCTGGGGCTACTATCTTAAACCCGGGTTGCGGACCCTGCGTGGGGTTGCAGGGAGGAATTTTGGCTGATAACGATAAATGCCTGTCCACAGCGAACCGCAATTTTAAAGGCAGAATGGGTAACCCCAATTCCCAGATATACCTTTCTTCTCCGGCTACAGCTGCCTGGACAGCAGTAAAGGGAAAGATAAGTGACCCCAGGGAAACAACGTAAAAAGGAGAAAAGAATGATTATTAAAGGCAAAGTACATAAGTTTGGGGATAACATCAGCACAGATTTGATTGCACCTGGGAGATATTTCCATTTAAGGAACAATTTGCCAGAGCTGGCTAAACATACACTGGAAGACGCCAATCACGGATTTATAAAGAAAGTAAAATCAGGAGATTTCATTGTGGCAGGGAAGAACTTTGGTATGGGTTCATCCCGGGAGCATGCTCCCGCAATAATCAAACTGTGTGGCGTAAAGGCAATTTTAGCCAAGTCTTTTGCCAGAATATTCTTCCGCAATGCAATCAATATTGGACTGCCTGTTCTGGAATGTGAAACTGAGAAGATTGCTCGGGGAGATGAATTGGAAATCGATTTAGCTAAAGGTATAATAAAAAATAGAAAGAAGGGACTGGAACTAATATTCCGTCCGCTTCCTAAGGTAATGGTTAACATTTTGCGCGATGGCGGATTGGTGGAACATATCCGGAAACACGGTAGTTTTCAACTATAAAGACTGTCTCATAATGTAGCTGCAGAGCGAAGCTCTGCATGTAGGGGTGGCACTCAGTGGCCACCCGAATGCAGGGACGGCACAGAGTCCGTCCCCTACGGAGAAGCAAAGCTTGCGCTTTGCTGCTACAACAGATAAAAGGGGGCGATTATGTATAAAGTTACCTTAATTCCTGGTGATGGTGTGGGGCCGGAAGTGGTCGATGCTGCTCGAAAATGTATTGAGGCCACAGGGGTAAAGATTAATTGGGAAAAAGTCGATGCCGGAGCCGATATTATGGATAAGTATGGAACGCCTTTACCTGATAAGGTAATCGATTCCATAAAGAAAAATAGGATTGCCTTGAAAGGTCCGGTCACTACACCTGTAGGCATAGGGTTTCGCAGCGTTAATGTTGCCCTGCGTCAGAAACTTGACCTCTACGCTTGCCTCCGTCCCTGTAAGTGGTATCCTGGCGTGAGGTCACGGTATGAAGGGGTCGATTTAATAGTGGTCAGAGAGAATACGGAAGATGTATATTCAGGAATAGAATTTGAAGAGGGAAAGCCTGAGACCAGTGAACTCATTAATTTTATTTACACTTCCACGAATGTGAAGATTTCTGATGATTCTGGAATAAGTATCAAGCCAATTTCCCGACACGCTTCAGAACGGATTATTCGTTTTGCATTCGACTATGCGAGGAAGAATAACCGAAAAAAGGTCACCGGGATACATAAAGCCAATATAATGAAATATTCAGATGGAATATTTGTGAAAGTATTCCACGAAGTCGCCCGCGATTATCCGGACATCCAGGCTGAAGATAAAATCGTGGATAATATGTGTATGCAATTAGTGCAAAAGCCTGCACTTTACGATGTACTCGTCCTGCCTAATCTCTATGGGGATATAATCTCCGATTTATGCGCAGGATTGGTGGGAGGGCTTGGTTTAGCTCCCGGAGCAAATATTGGTGAGGAAATTGCTGTTTTCGAGGCAACTCACGGTAGTGCGCCGAAGTATAAGGGAAAGAACAAAGTAAATCCCACGGCTATGATTCTATCGGGGGTATTGATGTTAAGGCATTTGGGAGAGGAAGAAAAGGCAGAGAGGTTGGAGAATGCTGTGGCTCGAATAATTGCTAAAGGAGAGACAGTTACCTATGATTTGGGAGGAACTGCTACAACTTCCCAGATGGCTAAAGCAATCATCAAAAATTTAAAATGAGACTGTGGAAGAAGTTTCCATCTCCAACCCGGGACAGGCTCGGTGAAAAATCTCAAGTTGTGGAAGGAGAAAATCTTGGAACGCACATTAGTAATTATTAAGCCAGATGCATTCTCTAAGAAAATAGTAGGAAAAGTCATTACCACATTTGAACAGAAGAATTTCAAAATTGTTGCCTTCAAAATGGTCCTTATTAGTCGGGAAAAGGCAGAGGAGTTTTATCAAGAACATAAAGGAAAGGAATTTTATGAGCCTTTAGTCAATTTTATGTCATCCAATCCCTGTCTGGTGATGGTTTTGGAGGGAGAGAACGCAACTCAGAAGATTCGAGATATTGCCGGCAATACAGACCCTCAAAAAGCAGAAGAGAAAACCTTGAGGAGGCTCTACGCTCAAGATAACCGTCACAACATCCTCCATGCAGCAGATTCACTGAAATCAGCAGAGAGGGAGGTTAAGTTCTTCTTTTCTGAAAACGAAATACACCACTGGGAAGAAAAAATATACAAAAAATAAGCCAGAAAGATTTTGGTCGCGTAGGGGCGACCTTTATGGTCGCCCAGGGGTTTATCCCCGTAAAAATTACGCCCATAAAGCAGCCATCAGCAAAAAATAGAGTTGACCCCATTTTTTACAAATGTATAAAATTTTAAAGAAGCAAAATTTGGCTCCTTCTATAAAAGAATTTCTGATATCTTCGCCGGAGATTGCCCGAAAAGCTCAGCCAGGACAGTTCGTAGTGGTGAGGATTGATGAAAAAGGAGAAAGGATTCCGTTAACTATTGCAGATTATGAAAGAGATAAAGGAACCATAACTATCGTAATTCAGGAAGCAGGAAAGAGTACTTGTCAGTTGGGAAGGCTAAATTCAGGCGATACCCTCTCTGATGTTATTGGACCTTTAGGCAGACCCACCCATATGGAAAAGGCAGGCACAGTAGTTTGTGTAGGTGGAGGCGTGGGAATACCGCCCGTCTATCCTGTAGCGCGGGGCTTCAGGGAAATCGGGAACAAGATAATATCGATTATCGGTGCGCGCACTAAGGAACTGGTGATCTGGGAAGATAAGATAGCCTCTGTCTCGGACGAAGTTTACATTACTACTGATGATGGTTCTTATGGCCGGAAAGGTTTTGTATCCGATGAATTGCAAAGGTTGATTAAAGGAAAGAAGGAATTTGCTTTGGTCTTTGCCGTGGGGCCCACTCTTATGATGCGTGCTGTTTCTGAAGTGACCAGACCACATAAATTGAGGACTATAGTGAGTCTCAATCCCATAATGGTTGATGCTACCGGAATGTGCGGTGCTTGCCGAGTTTCGGTAGGGGGCAAGACAAAATTCGTTTGTGTGGACGGTCCGGATTTCGATGGTCACCAGGTAGATTTTGACCAACTCCTCAGTCGTCAGAGAATTTACCTACCAGAGGAAAAGAAAGCTCTCCAATGCTATGATGCGGCCCACAAACATGGTAGAATAGAATGAAAATTGTTCCTAAAAAAGTAAAAATGCCACGTCAAAAACCCAAAGTCAGGGTGACGAATTTTAATGAGGTGGCTTTGGGCTATACAAAAGAGCAGGCACAACAGGAATCCAGAAGGTGTCTCCAGTGCAAGAAGGCTCCCTGCATCAAGGGCTGTCCAGTGGAAATCGATATTCCCAGCTTTATTGCTAAGATTGTCAAAAAGGATTACCGGGGAGCCATCCACAAGATTAAGGAGGCTAACCTTTTGCCGGGTATGTGTGGGAGAGTATGTCCCCAGGAGGGGCTTTGCGAAAAGGCCTGTACTTTAGGTAAAAAGTACGAGCCTGTCGCCATTGGACGCCTGGAGCGTTTTGCCGCTGATTGGGAAATCAAGAAGGGAAACCCGGAAAGCTCACCACTCCCGTCTTCCACTGGAAAACGCGTGGCAGTCATTGGCTCTGGTCCTGGCAGCTTATCCTGTGCCGGCGATTTAATCAGGTTGGGACATAGTGTGACCATTTTCGAAGCATTACATAAACCAGGTGGCGTTCTGGTCTACGGGATTCCAGAATTTCGTTTACCTAAAGCTATTGTGGAAAGGGAAGTAAAGTACATTAGCTCCCTGGGGGTGGAAGTAAAAACTGGCCATGTGATTGGCAAGATTTATACTCTCGATGAACTTTTCTCCCAGGGTTATGATGCTATTTTCATTGGAATTGGGGCTGGTTTGCCCAAGTTTATGGACATTCCCGGAGAAAACCTCAATGGGGTCTATTCAGCCAACGAATTTTTAACCAGAACCAACATGATGAAGGCATACTTATTTCCCCAGTACGATACTCCCGTAAAAATTGGGAAAAGGGTTGCAGTAATAGGAGGGGGAAACGTGGCAATGGACGCCTCGCGGGTAGCCTTAAGGTTAGGAGCTCAAAAGGTTTACAATATTTACCGCCGTTCCCCACAGGAGATGCCTGCGCGGGCGGAAGAAGTGCAAAATGCCAAAGATGAGGGAGTAGAATTTAAATTTTTGACCAATCCAGTGCGGATTCTTGGCAATAAAGAGGATTGGGTTACTGGAATTGAATGTATAAGGATGGAACTGGGGGAGCCTGATGAGTCTGGACGCCGCCGGCCAGTACCGATTAAGGGTTCTGAATTCACCATAAAGGTTGATATAGTAGTAATGGCTATCGGCGCTGGTGCCAACCCTCTGCTTCCCTCTGCTACCCCGGATTTGAAATTAAACAAACGGGGCTATATTGTTATAGATGAGGCCAGTGGAAAGACCTCAAAAGAAGGTGTCTGGGCTGGAGGGGATATCGTTAGTGGTGCAGCCACGGTGATTTCCGCTATGGCTTCTGGTAGGAGGAGTGCCAAAGCAATCCATCAATATCTAATGGCCTCCCATAGAAGCACGTGATTTTTCTTGACAAACCCATTTTTAACTTGTAATATTAAAGATTATTGTTTAGGACAGGAAAATATTATGGCTAATCCCAAGAGAAGACATTCTGTTTCCAGACGAGATAAACGAAGAGCCAACTGGAAACTACATATCCCCACTCTATCTGTTTGCCCGATGTGTAAGGAATTTAAACTTCCCCATTTTGCTTGCTTCAATTGTGGCTATTATAATGAAGAAAAGATAATTAAGACAAAAAAAGAGATAGAGGAAAAAAGGAAAAGAAAAAGGAAAAGTTAACCAGGGGTCTTATTTATGCGAATCGCTGTAGATGCTATGGGGGGCGACTATGCTCCCGGAGTAGTGGTGGAAGGAGCAGTTCAAGCTGTCAAAAAAACCCCTTACGAAATAGTTTTAGTGGGGGATAAAACCCGCTTAACAGGGGAGATGAAGAACTATCGAAGTTCATCTTTACCCCTTTCCATTTATCACTGTTCGGAGGTTATTGGTATGGATGAGTCACCGGCGATAGCTTGTCGCCAAAAGAAAGATTCCTCCATCATGGTCGCTACCCGATTAGTCAAAGAGGGCATGGCTGACGCCATGGTTTCTGCAGGAAACTCAGGTGCAGTATTGGCCTCAGCATTGATGGTTTTGGGGAGATTGCCCAAAGTCGATAGGCCTGCTATTGCTGCATTAATACCTACTCTAAAAGGTGTAGTTGCACTTCTCGATGTTGGCGCAAACGTCAACTCTACGGCAAAAGGTTTGCTCCAGTTTGCGGTAATGGGTAACATCTATATGAAGACAATTATGAATAAAGAATCTCCCCGTATTGGACTGTTGAGTACCGGGGCGGAAGAAACCAAGGGGAATGAGGTGACTGTAGAAACCCATCGTCTCTTGCGCCAATCGGGATTGAATTTTGTGGGTAATGTAGAAGGCAAAGATATTGTGAAAGGAAAGACTGATGTTATCGTTTGTGATGGATTTGTAGGCAATGTTCTTCTGAAATTTAGTGAAGGTATAGCTGAAGAATTTATTAGTTTGTTTAGAGATGAAATTCTCAAATATCCTTTCCGAAAAATAGCACTTATATTGTTGAGAGGCGCCTTTAAAGATATCAAGAAGAGAGTCGATTATGCTGAATATGGAGGAGCTCCTCTTTTGGGCGTAGATGGCTGTTCCATTATTTGCCACGGCAGTTCCAACGCTAAGGCAATTTCCAATGCTATCCGGGTAGCGGGAGAGTTTGTGGAAAAGAGGATCAATCAACAAATCAAAGAAAGTTTATAGGAGTAGAAAAATAGTGGGTATTTGTATAGTGGGAACTGGGTCATATCTGCCAGAGAAAGTCTTAACCAATAAGGATCTTGAGAAAATAGTCGATACATCCGACGAGTGGATTGTAAGTCGTACGGGAATCAGAGAGAGAAGGATATGTTCCGATAAACAGGCTGCTTCTGATCTGGGGATTAAAGCTGCCCAGAGAGCAATGGAGGATGCTAATGTAAAAGTTGAAGATATCGATTTACTTATTGTGGCAACGATTACTCCGGATATGTTCTTCCCTTCAACAGCTTGTATAATACAGACTAAGTTAGGGATAAAAGGTGCTGCTATTTTTGATTTGAATGCTGCCTGCGCTGGCTTTATTTACTCTCTTTCTACTGCCCAGCAATTTTTACAGATGGGAACATATAAAACAGCGTTGGTCATTGCCACGGAAACTCTTTCTAAAATTACTGACTGGGAGGACAGGAATACTTGTGTGCTTCTGGGGGATGGCGCGGGAGCAGCAGTTTTGAAAAAGGAGAAAGGTGATTCAGGGATTCTCTCTTGTTATTTAGACGCAGATGGTCAGTATGGCGATTTGTTGAATATGCCCGCTGGGGGCTCGCGACTCCCGGCAACTATAGACACAGTCAAGAACAGGCTCCATTACCTGAAGATGAAGGGAAATGAGACTTTCAGAATAGGCGTACCGGAAATGGTGAACTCTGTCAAACGAGGATTGAAAGGATGTGGACTTAAGATAGAGGACGTGGCTCTTTTGATACCACATCAGGCAAATATCAGGATAATTAAAGCAATCGTAAAGAGATTATCTATATCCATGGATAAGGTTTTCGTAAATATTGATAAATGCGCAAATACTTCAGCAGCTACTGTGCCTATTGCTCTGGACCAAGCAAATCGCCAAGGCAGAATTAAACGAGGAGATATTATAGAATTGGTTGCCTTTGGTGCTGGGTTCACCTGGGGTTCCTGTGTGATTAAATGGTAAAAGTTGCTTTCCTCTTTCCAGGTCAGGGCTCACAATACGTAGGTATGGGGAGAGAACTATACGAAAGGTACGAGCCGGCCCGGAAGATTATTGACCGGGCAAATGATATTTTAGGTTACGACCTAAGAAAAAAGATTTTTTATGGCCCTGAGGAGGAGTTACAACAAACTTTAATTACTCAGCCCGCCGTCTTTACTATAAGTGTTGCTTGTTTGGAAGTTCTCCAGAGACCTGAAAGTTACTCTTCTAAAGAAATCTTAAGACCCCAGATTGTAGCCGGCCATAGTTTGGGAGAATATACTGCTTTAGTTGCTGCAGGGGTTTTCGGTTTTCCCCAAGCCTTATTAGTAGTTCAAAAAAGAGCTGAGTTTATTCATAAGGCTTCCCAGGAGAAGCCCGGAGCAATGGCAGCCATTATAGGATTGGAAAGAGAGAAATTAGAAGAAGTTATTGAGGAAGTTAGAGGAGAAGAAGTACTGGAAGCTGTAAATTTCAATTCTCCTCATCAAATAGTTATTGCTGGAGAATTGAAAGCGATTGAGAGAGCTGTGGAAGGAGCCAAAGCAAAAGGCGCAAAGAGGGCTATTATTCTAAAAGTTAGCGGAGCTTTCCACTCCCAGTTGATGGCTCAAGCGGGGAAGAATCTGGCCAGAGAATTGGAGAATTATGAGTTGAAAGATCCCGTTATTCCTGTGGTGACAAACTGTAATGCGAAACCGGCAACTTCACGGGAAGAAATCAGAAAAGCATTGGTTTCACAAATAGATAATCCTGTATTATGGGAAGATAGTATAAAAGAGATGTTCCAAAGAGGTGTGGAGATTTTTATTGAGGTAGGTCCAGGGAAGGTGTTAACTGGACTTTTAAGTAGAATAACCAAAGGGTCTTCTGGATTAAACGTGGAAGACGAGAAAAGTCTTCAGGAAACCCTTAAGAAACTAGAAACATTGAATATGTAGTGTAGGGGTTTATCCCTGTGAGAATTACGCCCATAAAGGGCTACACTACTTAACGTAGAAAGTTTTGGAGTCCTCCCGAAAGGGAGGAAAAAATCCTCCGATTTCATCGGAGGACTCCATATTATAAACTATCTTTTTAATGTTATATTGGGGGGTGATTGGTTTTGGGTTTAAAAGGTAAAGTAGCGATTGTAACTGGAGGGGCGCAGGGGATTGGAAAGACCATTGCTACTCAGTTGGCTCAAGAGGGAGCAAATGTGGTTATCGCAGATGTTGTGGAAGAAGTAGCTAAAGCTACTGCCCAAGAAATTTCCCAAAACGGAAGTGAAGCTATCTCCATTGGGGTAGATGTCTCTATTCTATCTTCGGTGGAAGAAATGGTGAAAAAAACTCTTGACAAATTTGGCAGAATTGATATATTAGTCAACAATGCTGGAATAACTCGAGATGCACTGGTAATGCGCATGAAAGAAGAGGATTGGGACCTGGTTTTGAATATTAATCTCAAGGGCGCATTTAATTGTATTAAGGTAGTTTCACCCGTTATGATGAAGCAAAAGGCTGGAAAGATTGTTAATATTGCTTCCATTGTAGGGATAATTGGTAACGCTGGTCAAGCTAACTACTCAGCATCTAAGGGAGGGCTGATTGCTTTAACCAAGACCTGTGCCAGAGAACTCGCTGGCCGCCGAATAAATGTTAATGCTGTGGCTCCGGGTTTTATTCAAACGAGCATGACTGAACGATTATCTGCACAAGTAAAAGAGAAATTATCTTCTCAAATTCCTTTTGGTGAGATAGGGAAACCCGAAGATGTGGCTAGCGCAGTCCTATTTTTAGTATCTGAGAAAGCCAGTTATATTACCGGAGAAGTAATTAAAGTAGATGGTGGCATGGCAATGTAGAGTTTTCAAAACGTGTAACTTTTTAATTGTTTGGTTACACAATTCTTTTGTGGAGGTGAAAAAACAAAATGGCAGTAGCCGAAAAGGTAAAAGAAATCATTGTTGAACAACTTGGGGTAGATCCGGAAGAGGTGACTATTGAGGCTTCATTTGTTAATGATTTGGGAGCCGATTCTTTGGATACTGTAGAACTTGTAATGGCACTGGAAGAAGAATTTAATATTGAAATCCCAGACGAAGAAGCAGAGAAATTAGATACAGTTGGTAAAGCGATCGAGTACATTAATAAACATAAAGCTCAATCCTAAACTAACAAGAAGAAAACCGCTACACAGTAGGAATTTTTGGCGTGGTAGCGGTTTTGTATTTTATTTTTTTTCTTCTGATTAAATTTTTGGAGGGGGAATGGACCGCAGAGTAGTGATTACGGGATACGGAGTCATTTCGCCAATCGGAATCGGAGCAGATGATTTCTGGAACTCACTAGTGAGCGGAAAGTCGGGCATAAGTAGAGTCTCGACCTTTGATACCTCTCAGTTCTCAACCCAGATTGGTGCTGAAGTAAAAAATTTCCAACCAGAAAAATATATTGATAAAAAAAAGATTAGAAAGATGGATCGTTTTAGTCAACTTGCGTTTGCTGCTGCCAAGATAGCCATAGAGGACGCAAAGCTTGACATGAAGAAGGAAGATCCTTTTCGAGTAGGAGTTATCGTGGGTTCTGGCATAGGAGGATTATCTACTGTTGCTCATGAACATAAGGTATTATTAGAGAAAGGACCTCGTCGGGTAAGTCCTTTTATGATCCCCATGCTAATTACCAATATTGCTGCTGGAGAGATTGCCATTGCTCACAACATCAAGGGGCCAAACTATTCATTATCCAGCGCCTGTGCTACCAGTAACCATACGATAGGAGATGCTTTACGCCTCATCCATTATGGGGATGCAGATGTAATTATTGCCGGTGGTTCGGAAGCGGCAGTTACTCCCCTGGGCCTTGCTGGCTTCTGTTCAGCCAGAGCTTTGTCTACTCGAAATGACGACCCTGAACACGCCAGTCGGCCTTTCGACAAGGAGAGAGATGGTTTTGTAATGGGAGAAGGAGCTGGAATTGTAATTTTGGAATTGTTAGAACACGCCCTTTCCCGGGGAGTTACCATTCGTGCTGAACTGATTGGCTATGGAGCTACAAACGATGCTTACCATATTACTGCTCCCTCTCCTGACGGGCAGAGTGCTGCTCGGGCTATGTCTAATGCTTTAGCCGATGGCGGTGTAAAACCCGAAGAAGTCGATTACATAAATGCTCACGGCACTTCCACTCCTTTAAATGATAAGGTAGAAACCTTTGCCATAAAGAAAGTTTTTGGGGACTATGCCTACAAGATTCCCATTTCATCAAACAAGTCTATGATCGGACACCTCCTGGGAGCAGCAGGAGTTGTAGAATTAATTGCCACAATTCTTAGCATGGAAAAAGAGATGCTCTCTCCAACGATAAATTATGAATTTCCTGATCCCGAATGTGACCTGGACTATGTCCCCAATAAGGCCCGCCCTAAGAAAATCAATGTAGCCCTCTCCAACTCTTTAGGTTTTGGTGGCCATAATGCCACCTTGGTAGTAAGAAAATATAAACCAGAAACAGTGTAGTTTGCAGTTACAATTTCGAATTTTAAAGCATTTGTAGGTCCCGATTCATCGGGACAAGAATGGTTTTGCATCCCGATTTTCAATCAGGAAATCTGTGTCTACAATTGATTATGCTGTCATTGCGAACGGAGTGAAGCAATCTCGTAAGTCAGGTTTTAATTTTGCACAGATTGAATCTGTGCTTACAACGAAACGGAGGATTCTTTAATATGAACTCGAAGAAGCTTGAACAAAAGTTAAAAATAAATTTTAAAAACAAAGAACTGTTTTGGCAGGCTTTAACGCATAAATCTTATGCGCACATGTCCGGTATAAAAGAAGATAATGAACGACTCGAGTTTCTAGGGGACAGTGTGCTGAATTTAGTGATATCTGAGCACCTTTATCAGCGGTATCCAACATACGACGAAGGGAAGTTAACTAAACTGAAATCGAGCCTGGTAAACGGAAAGTCTCTTCTGCTCTGGGCCAAGAAATTATCCCTGGGCGACTATCTTTTAATAAGTGAAGAGGAAGAGAAAGCAGGCGGTCGCCAGAGAGCTTCTCTGTTAAGTAATGCCTTGGAGGCCCTAATCGGTGCGATTTACCAGGATCAGGACTGGGATAAGGCAAAGAAGTTTATTCTGGGACAGATTTTCACGCTTAAGGGCATAAGGAAGGTAGATTATAAAAGTAGTCTTCAAGAGTTGATTCAAAAGAAATATAAGATTTTACCAGAATATAAGGTGAAAACAGAGTCGGGTCCAGCCCACAAAAAATTTTTTGAAATCGAAGTGAAAGTGAAAAGTAGAATTTTTGGCCGGGGCACGGGGTTGAGCAAAAAAACAGCCGAACAAGAAGCAGCTAAAAAGGCACTAAATAAGATTAAAGCTAAGAAAAAAACGAAGACACAATAAACAGTTTTCAGACTGTGGAGTAGCAGAGCTTGCTATGCGTCAACTAATCGCGAAACAAGTTTCGCTACTCCAATTTTTTGGAGGGCGATATGGAATACTTTCTTAGTGAAGAACAGAAGATGATTTGTGAATTAGCCAGAAGGATTGCTGAAGAGAAAATTAAGCCAGTACGAGAGCATTATGATGAGACTGAAGAATTTCCCTGGCCAATTGTGGAGGAGCTGGCCAAAGCAGACCTCTGCGGGGTGTATATTCCTGAGGAATATGGCGGAACTGGCGGAGGGGTGTTTGAGCTATGCCTTGCCGTGGAAGAGCTCTGCAAAATTGATGGAGGAATTGCTTTGGTATTAGCTGCCACAGCCCTGGCTGCTTTTCCTATTATGCTTTTTGGTAACGATGAACAGAAGAAGAAATATCTCCCGGATATTGCAGCGGGTAAGAAATTGGCAGCCTTTGCTCTCACTGAGCCAGGTGCTGGTTCCGATGCCTCAGCTATTCAGACCACTGCTAAGAAAGAAGGGGACAGCTATATCCTGAATGGCACGAAATGCTTCATTACCAATGGAGGGGAAGCACAAATTTATATAGTAATTACCATGACCGACAAAACAAAAGGTTCCCGGGGAGCATCTGCCTTCATTGTGGAAAAAGATACTCGTGGATTCTCATTTGGAAAGAAAGAGAAAAAGATGGGAATTCGCGGCTCTGCGACAAGAGAACTGATTTTCAATGAGTGCAAAGTTCCTAAAGAAAACCTTTTAGGTAGAGAAGGTCAAGGATTTATAATTGCCTTGAAAACTTTCGACGTTTCTCGTCCGGGAGTGGCTGCTCAGGCTCTGGGGATTGCTGCTGGTGCTCTGGAGGATGCGATTAATTATTCCAGGGAGAGAGAACAGTTCGGACAGTCCATCTCTTCCTTTCAGGCAATCCAGCATCTTTTAGCTGATATGGCCACTGAAGTGGAGGCAGCTCGAGCATTAATCTATGCTACTGCCAGGATGATCGATAAAGGCCCAAAAACGAGAACTACCAAAGAGTCGGCGATGTGTAAACTCCTTGCTTCCGACGTGGCTATGAAGGTTACCACTGACGCTGTTCAAGTTTACGGAGGCTATGGATATATGCGCGAGTATCCCGTGGAAAAACGAATGCGTGATGCCAAGATTACCCAGATTTACGAAGGGACAAACCAGGTTATGAGAAATGAGATAGCACTTGCCCTGATAAAGGAAGCGGCTAGGAAAAAGAAATGAATTTCATTGTCTGCATTAAACAGGTCCCAGGAACTACAGAGGTAAAGATTGACCCTAAAACAAACACTTTGATTCGCGAGGGGGTCGAATCGATTGTAAACCCATTCGATAGTTATGCGATTGAGGAAGCTTTGAGACTCAAAGAGAGAATGGGAGGAAAGGTAACTGTAATTTCCATGGGACCTCCACAAGCTGAATCGGCTCTCCGAGAAGCTTTATCTATGGGATGCGATGAAGCCATCCTCCTTACTGACCGTGCCTTTGCAGGAAGTGATACCTTAGCCACTTCCTATACTCTGGCGTGCGGGATCAAGAAGATAGGAGAATTTGGGCTGGTCATCTGTGGTAAACAGGCTATTGATGGAGATACAGCACAGGTCGGTCCGGGGATTGCAGAAAAACTGGGAGTTCCTGCAATTACTTATGTAAAGAAGATAGAAGAAATAAACGAAACTCGTATAAGAGTAGAAAGGATGATGGAAGAAGGATATGAGGTAATTGAGACGGGATTTCCTGCTCTAATTACAGTGGTAAAGGAGATTAACGAGCCGAGGCTTCCTTCTTTAAAAGGAATGGTGCGGGCAAAAAAGGCTGAAATTCATAAGTGGAATGCCTCTGATATTGCCTGTGAAAAGAGCAGGATTGGACAATCCGGTTCTCCCACTATTGTCAACAAGATATTTACTCCGCCTCCCCACAAAGGAGGGGAGACAATACTGGGAGATCCTGAAGAACAGGTTCAAAAATTGGTGGAGAAGCTCCGCCAGGCAAAAGTAATCTAATTAAAAAAGTTCCCTCTCCCCTCATGGATGAAATTATCAATCATATTTTTCCCGTTAGAAGTAGTCCATCATAGATTGACGTCAGTTCTAATCGGGACTCATCACCTCCATCCACGCTCGCAGGAAGCAAAGCACGTAGGCTGGTGCTCGCTTCGTGTCACTCCGTTCGCCGTATGCGTCGTCTACGACGCCGTAACCCTCCACCCCTACCCTTGAACGCTCGTCGTCCCTCCAGCAGCCCATCCACACTTGTCCGCCAGTCTGTTTGGAGGATTGCGTCTGGGTTTTGTGGTGGCAGACTCGCTTTTTGTCCCCATCACCAAAAAGGAATTTCTGCCGCGAAGCGGGCAGATGAAGGTGTCGCCGACAAAAGTCCCCATGTCTTAGGTTTCGGCAGAAACCTCGAGGAGAAAAAATCCTTAAATTCGTGCCTGTTCCGCTGTCCAGAAACGAAGTTTCTATCGGGATGTATTCGTGCCTATTCGTGGTAGGCCAAAGGCCAGTGTTTTCTCGAGAAATTTTTTAGTGGAAATGCCCTTGACAAAAATATTGAACTATGATAGCATATGCAGTGTTAGACAATATTAGGAAATATTGGGTACTTTTTATATCAAGAGGTACTATTAAATGGATCGATGGATGACCATAGAAGAAATTGCTAAATATTTAAATGTCAGTAAAGATTCTATTTATCGCTTAGCACAAAAGGGTGAAATCCCAGCATCAAAGTTGGGGAATCTCTGGAGATTTAAAAAAGAAGAAATTGACGAATGGATGAGGAATAACAGAAATAACAAAAGAAAATGAATACAGACCCCAAATCGACCAAATGGTGTATAAACTCTGCGGCTTTACAAAAGAAGAGATTGAAATAATTGAAAGCCAAAGTAAATGATAAGAAATATAATATGGAAATAAAGAAAATATCTGAAATTAAAAATCTTGGAACTTTTACCAATTTTCAGTGGATAAACGGTTGTAATGATTTTAAGAGATATAATTTTTTCTATGGGTGGAATTATTCGGGTAAAACAACATTGTCAAGAATTTTTAGATGTTTGGAAGATAAAAAAACACATCCCGATTTTCCCAATGCTTCATTCAAAGTAGAAACAGATGCCGACAATATAACAGAAAAAGATATAGGGAAAGATTTCAATATCCGTGTTTTTAATGAAGAGTTTGTTGAAGACAATTTTAAATGGAATGATAATAAACATGAAATTAATCCAGTTTTATTGTTAGGTAAAGAATCTGCTGAATTAGAAGAGAAAGTTAAAGAATTAACACAAGAAAATCAAA
>DATKVN010000009.1 GCA_035530055.1 bacterium
CACTCCAGTTACCAGCATTATCCTTATGCCGCACATATACTGTTTTTGTCCCATCACCAGTTGTTAGCGTCCAGGACTTACTCGTAGCATAATCCTCTTCACTACTAAAGACCACTCCATCATTACTGAACTGCATCTTGCTTACTCCACTACCACTATCGCTTGCCCAAAGAGTCAATGTAACTGAGGTGGAGTCCGTAGATTCAGCTCCATCATCTATTAATATTGTCCCGCTTGGCAGTGTATTGTCCAGAATTATGGTATCACTTATAAGACCACCCCAGTTACCAGCATTATCTTTATACTGCACATATACTGTCTTTAGTCCATCACCAGCTGTTAACGTCCAGGACTTACTTGTGGCATAATCCTCCTCACTACTAAAGCTCACTCCATCATTACTGAACTGCATCTTGTTTACTCCACCACTATCGCTTGCCGAAAGAGTCAATGTAACTGAGGTAGAGTTTGCATATATATCTCCACTATTTATTGATATTGTCCCTGTTGGTGGTATAGTATCCGGCACAGTCATAGATACTGAAACACTCTGACTACCACCCTTACTACTGGTAAAACTTATTGTACCCGTATAGGTCTCAGGAGTTAGTGTTCCTCTATTCACCATTGCCGACACATACTGTAATCCCCCAGGTGCTACACTACCTCCGGATGAGGATAAACTTAACCATGATAACCCTTCACTTACACTCCAATTGAGCGTACTCTCTCCTGTATTTTGTACTGCAAACTGGCAAGTTGTGCCACCTTCTCCAAAATTATACGAGCCAGGACTTACTGATAACTGCGCTGGCAATGGTACCCTCATGCTTACAGAAAGATATGCATAACTCGTACTAAACAGACGATCATAGAATTTTACTGTACCGCTATAAGTCTGCCCTGGGGTTAGTCCTGTTCTGTTAACACTCACTTGTACCTGTGCAGGTTGTGGGGCTCCTACATTTCCAGGGTCAGGGAATGTCCCCCCGCCACATATAACCCAGCCTGGCTTACTCTCTACCCCGTACGGTATCTGGTATCCAATACCAAAAGTGCTTGTCAGTGTAACTGTAAGACTAGTTTCATACGTTCCAAAATTAAGCGATGAAGGTTCTACCCATAAAGCAAATGCACTTGATACAAAAAGTGTGTTTATTATAATTAAGAAAAATACAATTTTAAATAATTTTGTTTTCATTTTATATCGTCCTCTTACTCATTTCTTTCACCCTCACCTTACTCCTCTCCCCTCAAGGGAGAGGAACTTGTGGGTTATTAGGGCCTCAACTTTTCATTTGCTCTTTTCATCATCTCCAGAGCCCTCTCGTTCTCAGGATCCAACCCCAGAATCTTGTTGAACTCAAGTATTGCCTCAGGATACTTGCCCTCATTATAGTATTCCATCCCTCTCTTAAATGCCCTCTTTATCATCACTGCCTTTGCCTCTTTGCCAAACCTGGTCACTATCCCTATCCTGTGCGTATATCCTAATTCTCCAAAATGGACAAGCGCATAGTCTATCTGGAATACGTTAACCTTTATCCCTCCTCCAAAACTTATCCCATTCCCTAAGTCCTGACCACTCTTGTATCCCACCCTCAGTGCAATTAAATCCCTCACCCAGTACTCTATCCCCAAACTTCCATAGAAATCGTTATCATTGGGAAGATTACCATCTATCGCTATGGTCAGTGGGTCTCCAAATACTTCCTTCCTTATGCCCACTCCAAACTTGAAGTTTAACGGAAGACTTCCTTCCTCTTTTTGAAACTTCACTTTGCTTCCCAGATTCTGCAAATTTACACCAATGACAAGCTCCTCCAGTCCCTTTACCTTAAGCCATCTACCCAAACCACCAATAACACCTATATCAATACCAAATGCAGACGAGGATTCTTTCTCTAACTTCTGTTGAATGAACTTCAGGTTTATCCCTCCATATATCCCATAATAAGGTAGTTTCCTGGCATAGGATAGAACTCCTAAAAAGTCAGAGGCTCCAACCTTTTCTGTCTTTACATCGCTAGCTGTATATCCCTGAATCTTATCCATAGATAGATAGTTGATGCTTCCGGCAAATGTGCCCAGGGTGGGATGGGGGTAGGTATAGCCGAAATATTGCGAGCTTATACTTTCAAACCATAGATTGTACATAAAGGAGGCTTCCTGGCTGTCTATCCTTACTAAACCTGCCGGATTCCAGAACACACTGGTTATATCATTGCAGATTGCTACCTGTGCCTCTCCCATTCCCACTGCCCGGGGTCCAACTCCTATCTTCAGGAAGTTTGCTCCTGTTGTTCCCGGGTCTGAGGCGTATGTGAGATTGATAAATTGAGAGGCTAACAGGAAAATAAATGTAATTAAAATGGTCTTTGGAACCTTTAATCTGTTCATATTTCTGACTCTCCGTTGGTCGAGCATTCTTCAGGGTGCCAATTGGTCAGGCATTTATCACCTCCCTTTCGGGAGGACTCCATTCCATAAAAAAGCCGGGTTACCAAAAATTTTTAATCTTCGGTAACCCGGCTACCCCCCATCCAGCGTTCTGGGTGTGGGGCCCGTAGTTTTGCCCCGACTTCTCAGTCGGGATCCCAAAAATTCGGGACGCCCTCCGATTACTCGGAGTTTGCCTTTGTCGGATTTTTCGCCTTATGTAAATGGTAATTACAAATCAGTATACTCTCTGTTTGTAACATTTATATAAACGAATTGTAAAATCTTTGTCCATTTGACTTGCAATCTTCCTCTCTAAGTATATACCGTTGATGTTATGGATAGGTTAAGAAATTGTTAATTTTTCGTTAATTTTTCGTTAATTTTTAAGCGGGTGTTTTTTAAGGCGGGATTATAGTGGAGGGATTATCACGTAGAACTATCGCTCTGCGGCTACAATTTGGTGGGGGAATGAACGGTAGGAGGAGAGCATTCCCACATGGGACAGGTGTTTCCTCTTTGTTATCTCAAATTCTTTTCTGTATTTATCTTTTACAGATTCGGCAGCAGGAATTTTAATTTTCAAAAAATTGACGAACTTTCCATTACGAACTACCCTAAAGTCTAAATGTGGCCCTGTAGATAATCCACTCGCCCCCACATAGCCAACCACCTGACCCTGCTTTACCTTAACCCTTCTCTTTATTCCTTTTCCATATCGAGAGAGGTGACCATAAGTGGAGTAGTAACCATTTTGATGTCTGACCTTAACAAACCTTCCATAGTCGTTTTTCCATCCCACGTAAGTTACCGCTCCATCTCCAATACTTACCACGGGAGTACCTAAAGGAGCGGCGTAGTCGATACCCAGGTGTGGACGATAGTACTTCAGAATCGGATGGAATCTCTTGTAGGAGAAATAAGAACTAATTCTACGATAGTTCAGGGGAGAGCGTAAGAATTTTTTCCTTAATGATTCACCTTCTATAGTATAATAATCTTTAAGACCTTCCGGGTCTTCAAAAAGTATTGCTGTATGACTTCCCTCTTTACCCAAATACTGGGCAGCCAGTATCGTTCCATCGGAAAATTCTTCTCCGTTCTTATAAAATCTTTCCCAAACTAACTTGAACGTATCTCCGGGACGGGGTTCGGTCAGGAAATCGACCTGCCAGGCGAATATATCGGCAAACCTCATAGTAAGTTCCGGAGATTGTCCAATCTGAACCATAGACTCATAAAGAGAACTATCTATTTTTCCTATTAGTCCAAGAAGACGTTTCTCCAAAGGTATTTTCTCGTGGAAGGCGATTAGCTCTCCAGAAGGAGATTTCTTGACCCCATATATATCGAGAGGTCCTGAATAGTAATTGAATCCTTCCAGAACCCCGCTTGTAGAAATGATTATTTCATAACTGTCACCCGGGTAGCACTTTCTGGTATCGAAAAGCGGATTTATCACTTTCTGTAAAACGAGAATCTCCTTAGGAGAAATTCCCTGGCCACTCAGACAACTGTAAAGGGAATCACCCCGGGCAAATGTTCCTGTTGAGACAACAACATCCGGGGGAGATAAATCGGCCACATCCCTATTCTGAAAAAGAGAGATAAGGATAAGCGAACCTATCAGCAAGAAAAAAGCCAAGAAAATATAAGCCCTTCTCATCTTTAAGCGGAGCTATCCTTCCGCTATTCCTTTCAACCGTTTATATTGCAAAACCAAATTCTGGGTTACCCGCTCCCCAAGGAGTTGGAAATTGTAGCAAACTCTTCTATGCTTAGGGTTTCTGCCCTGCGAGCGGGTGAGATATTCAATCTTTCCAAGAGTTCCTCTAAGAGAGGTTTATCTATTTTTAGAACATTGCTAATGGAATTACTCAATTTCTTCCTTCTCTGGGAAAAGGCTCCGTGAACAATTTCAAAGAATAGCTTTTCATCTTTTACTTTTATTCTGGGACGCTCCAATAGTTTCAACTTAATAACAATCGAATCGACATCTGGCTTGGGACGAAATACATTTCTGGATACATTGAATCGCTTTTCCACATAGCAATGATACTGTACCAGAATGGATAATGAACCATAATCTTTGCCCCCGGGGCTAGCTGTAATTCTCTCTCCCACCTCTCTCTGGAGCATAAAGGTAGATTCCGACCACCCTTTCATATTTAGTAATTTTGCAATGATCGGTGAAGTTATATAATAGGGTAAATTTGCAATAACCTTTACGGACGACCTGGAGCCTGAGCCTAAAAACTGGGAAATATCCAATTTTAAAAAATCTCCTTCTATAATTTCCACGTTTTTGTAATTTTTCAGTTCTTCCCGAAGAAAACTACATAGTTTTTTATCAATCTCTATAGCAATAACTTTCTTTGCCTGGGAAGCAATCTTGCCAGTCAGAATTCCTTTCCCTGCACCGATTTCCAACACTATATCTTTGGGACTCAGTTCGGCAGAAGAGACTATCTTCCTGGCAATATTATGGTCAACCAAAAAATTCTGTCCCCACCGCTTGCGCGGTCTAAATCTTTCCATTACCATCTTTTGTACGCTCCGATGAATCGGAGCGACTACCGACACCAAAAAATAGGGTAGCCGCAACCTTTAGGTTGCGTCAAGACGCAGACTGAAGTCTGCTACTCCTTTTCTAGACGCAGGCTGAAGCCTGCGACTACCGTTTTTTTTCCATTAACTTTGTTGCTAGTTTTATTGCCTCGATAAAACTCTGGGGATTTGCTTTATTCTGCCCGGCAATATCGAAACCTGTTCCGTGGCATGGTGAAGTGCGGACAAAGGGCAAACCCAAGGTAACGTTAACACTTTTGGTGTAAGATAAAAGCTTTACGGGAACCTGCCCCTGGTCGTGATACATTGCTATAGCTAAGTCGTATCTGCCTCCAGCAGTATCATAAAATCCTTTATCGCTGGGAAGAGGCCCATTAATGGCTATCCCTTCTTTTCTCGCCTCTTCTATAGCCGGAATAATCGTCTCAATTTCTTCCTTACCCAGAACTCCCCATTCACCGGCATGGGGGTTTAAGGCACAGACTCCTACTCTGGGTGAATCTATTCCCAAAGCCTTCATCGCCTCCACTCCCAATCTTATGGCCAGAAGAATCTTTTCTTTACTAAGCGAAGAGGCTACCTCTTTTAAAGGGAGATGTCGGGTCACTAAGACTACCCTTAAATTCCCTCCCACCAGCATCATAGCGAAATCTTTCGTTCCGGTAAGTTCGGCTAAGAGCTCTGTATGCCCGGGATAAGAAAATCCTGCATCTTCCATCGATTTCTTACAGAGGGGAGCAGTAACCATACCTTTAGCTTTACCACTCTGGACTATTTCAACTCCCTTCTTTATATATTCGAATGTTGCCTTACCACACATAGGATCGACTCTCCCTGGTTTCAGTTTATTGATGTCTATATTGCCTAAATCAAAGAGGTCGATAACACCATAATTGAATCTTGCCTTTCTAATATCTTTGATGGGATTAAGCCTCAGCTCTCCTTTCGGGCACACACCTTTCGAAAACTGTAAAACCGACGCTAAAACTCTGGCATCACCAACTACTATCGGTTGACAAATATTATATGTATCGGGTAGACTCAAAACCTTGACAATAACCTCAGGCCCTACTCCTGCAGAATCACCCATAGTTATGACAATCTTAGGTGGCATCATTCACTCCGTTAGAAGGAAGGGACGACACGGCGGTCGTCCCCTACAGTCTGTCATCCTGAACTTGTTTCAGGATCTCTTTCTTTTCAAGAGATGCCGAAACGGGTTCGATAAATCGAACCCCTACATTCCCTTAAGTTCTTTCACTACACTCTTGCAGGCTTCATAGAAAATTCCCACATCTACAGAAAAAGAGATATACTGAACTCCCTGAGCAATCCATTTCTTTGCAGCTTTAACATCATCAACAAATGTGCCCACGGCGAGTCCAGCTTTTTTGGAGATACTGACTACTTCTTTCATTTTCTCTACGACTTTAGGATCGTTCACCTGGCCGGGTATATTGAGTGATTGAGAAAGGTCGTAAGGTCCAACGAATATAATGTCCAGGCCCTCAACCGACAAAATCTCTTTCAGGTTACTTATTCCCTTTGTCCCTTCAATATGGGGTATGGTTATAGTCTCTCTATTAGCATCTTCAAAATATTTGTAGCGGTCCGAAGCAGAATAGTCAGCAGCTCTCACAAAGCGACACACCCCGCGGCTTCCCCGGGGAGCAAACTTGGCCGATTGAACCAACCTTAAGGCATCTTCTTTATTCCCAATTTGCGGAACCTCCACACCACCTGCACCGATATCTAAAGCTCTCAGTATCAATCCAGGCTCATTTTCAGTCACCCTTATGATCGGCGTGATATCTACTAACTCTGCTGCCCTTATCAAATTCTGTCCAGTCTCCACCGACACAGGTCCATGTTCCATATCAATTATAACGAAATCGAACCCTGCCTTTCCAGCAATCTCCACTGAAGCTGGATCAGTAAACTTCATAAATGGGCCCAGCGCAACTTTGCCTTTCTTTATAATCTCCTTTACTCTATTTTTCTTCATTCTTCACTCCTGAATTCCGGGGACACAATACTTAATTATCCTAAATTCTTCTGCCTTTCACTTTTTCAACATTCTTCTCATTGTCTGCAAAATTCGACGACAGTATCTTGAACATCTTAATTAAGTATTGTGTCCCCGGAATTCCTTTTTGTAGATTCGTGGAACTCTCTTACTAATCCCGCAGACTACCTCGTAGGTAATAGTCCCGGTCAGTTTAGCAATCTCATCGGCAGTTATCTTCTCTTTTCCTTGAGAACCGATTAATACTACTTCCTCGCCGACCTTAACATTTGGCAAGGAAGTAACATCAACCATACACATATCCATACATACCCTTCCCACAAGGGGAACTCTTTTTCCACAAATCAACACCTCAGCCCGATTCGACAGCAAACGATTGTATCCATCAGCGTAGCCTATGGGAAGTGTTCCAATTATAGAGTCCCTGTTTGCTTTCCATGTTCGGCCGTAACTTATGCTCGTTCCTTTCTTCACTCTCTTTATAAATACAATTTTCGTCTTGAGTTGCATTACCGGTTTTAAGTCTATCTCTCTTTCTGCTCCCTCAAAGGGAATAAGACCGTAAAGCGATATCCCGGGCCTGGCTAAGTTGAAATGGGCATCTGAATACCTGAGAATAGCTGTAGAGTTAGCCGCATGTCTATATTTTATGTTTATATTATCTCGCTTGAGCTCATTGATAACTGATTGGAACTTTCCAATCTGCTCCATAGTGAACTGGTAATCGCTATCTGCTGCTGCAAGATGGGTGAAGATTCCCTCAACAATTATCCCTGGCAACTGGATAACTTTCTTGACAAGACTTGCAGCATTTTCCGCTGAAATGCCGATGCGTCCCATTCCCGTATCTACTTTTATATGAACTTTTACTTTCTTCTTTCTTCGCTTGGCAATTTTAGAAAGCTCTTGGGAAGCCTGAAGGCTACAAATTGTGGGTGAAAGATTATATCTTAGAATATAAGTAAAATTGGACAAGGGGTAAACACTTCCCAGAATAAGGATGGGTGCTGTAATCCTTCTCTTTCTCAAGAATATTCCTTCTTCAATATTGGCTACTCCTAAAAGCTTCGCTCCACAAGACAGACTGGCGCGAGCAATTTCTTCCATACCATGACCATAACCATCAGCCTTAACTACCGGAAGTAAGGATACACTTTTCCTGAGTTTTCTTTTTATCTCTCGGAAATTATGTCTGAAGGCACCTAAATCAATTTCAGCCCAGGTTGGCCGGAGAAAAGGAAGAACATAATTGGAAGGATAATGATATTTTGGCATATTTTATTCAGGTTGTTTTGTTAAATTCTCAAAAGAAGTATATTCATTCAAAAATTTCAGCTTCACTGAACCGGTAGGACCATTTCGTTGTTTTCCAATAATTATTTCTGTAACTCCCGGGAGAGCATTTTTGGCGTCGTAATAATCTTCTCGATAAATAAAGATAACCAGGTCGGCATCCTGTTCTATTGCCCCGGACTCCCTCAAATCGGAAAGTTGTGGCCTTTTCGATGTTCTCTTTTCCGTCTCCCTGGACAACTGGGAGATAGCTATAACAGGAACCTTTAATTCCTTAGCCATACTTTTTAGAGAGCGTGTAATTTCCGAGATATCCTGCTGTCGATATTCGGACCTTCCCGTGCGGCCAGGCATAAGTTGTAAGTAATCGACGATGATTAGAGATAGTCCCCGTTCAGATTGTAATCGCCGGGTTCTGGCTTTCATCTCTAAGACCGAAATTGCAGGAGAATCGTCGATGAAAATGGGAGCGTTGGAAAGAACGGAAGCGGCATTGGTTAGAGGAGTCCAGTCCTTCTTATCTATGAAACCTGTTCGCACTTTATGTACACTCACTCTAGCCATTGAACATAGAAGGCGCAAAACTAATTCTTCTCGGGACATTTCCAAACTGAAGATTGCTACCGGAAGAGATTCGTTAACTCCTACATTACGAGCAACACTCAAACAGAATGAGGTCTTTCCCATGGAAGGACGTCCAGCAACAACTATTAGATTTGAGGCATAGAATCCTCCTGTCTTCCTATCCAAATCTATAAACCCTGAAGGCACTCCAGGAACCTTCTCTTTCTTCTTGTATAAACTTTCGATAGTCTCAATACTCCCATGTACCATTTCAGAAACAGGGATAAATCCTGCTTGAACTTTGCTCTGGGTGATACCGAAGATTGCCTGCTCTGCCTGGTCCAGAATTTCACTGACGTCCTTGGTATCGGTATAGCCATCGGTTACAATCTGCGTAGCTACTCTAATTAAATTTCTGAGGACCGCTTTCTCCTGCACAATCTTGGCATAGTACTCAATATTAGCTGCTGTGGCAACACTATCTATCAGATTACTCAGATAGGTAGCACCACCCACTTCTTTGAGTAGCTTTGCCTTTCTTAACTCTTCAGCAGCAGTAACGAAGTCAACTGCTTTATTCTTATCGTAGATATCGATAATCGCCCGGAAAATCGTCTGGTGTACTTCACTATAAAAACTTTCCTCTCTCAAAAAATCTATAGCCTTAGCAATTGCTTCCTTTTCGATAAGCATCGCTCCCAATACCGAGCGCTCAGCTTCCAAGTTCTGTGGTGGAATTTTATCTATTAAATCGACCATTTTTTGCCCCTCCCTACTCTTTTACTACCCAGACTTTTACTCTCCCTGTAACTTTTGGATGAATTCTAACTTCCACTGTATAGATTCCCAATTTCTTGATCGGCTCATCCAGAAGTATATCTTTTTTATCCACATCTATTCCTTTGGAAAGTAGAGCTTCCCGAATATCGGAAGAAGTAACCGCCCCAAAAATTTTCTCACTCTCTCCTGTCTTTACAGTAATGGTACAAGAAATTTTATCTAACTTGCTGGCAAATGTGACTGCTGATCTCAAAATCTTCTCATCTTTCTCTCCTTCTTTTCGCTTCTCCTCTTTCAACCTGCGGATATTCTTCTCGTTAGCCTCCCAGGCCAGGCGGCGAGGGATGAGATAGTTCCGAGCATAACCAGCGCTAACCAAGATTACATCTCCTCTCTCACCAAGGCTTTTAACTGTCTGACACAGTATGACTTTCATCCTTCCCCCTAATTTCTTCTCCAAAATTTGTGGGTAGTGTAGCCCTTTATGGGCGTAATTCTTACGGGCATGAAGCCCTACACTACCAAATCATTATTCGTAGTTTAGCCCTTTATGGGCGTAATTTTTTACGGGGACAAGCCCCTACACTCCTTTATAAGTCCCGATTTATCGGGAAGCTACAATATTTGGAAAGATCGTTTGTGAAGCTCTTGGAATTTCAGCCAATAACTAGGAAAAATTAAAGGTATGACTTTCTAATCCAGAATAAATGGAATATCTTGGAGAGAATGACATCTTCTATCTCGTGGTGAATGGTAATAAACTGATACTTCTTGCTCTCTTTACGGCTCTACTCAAGCTACGCTGGTGCTTAGCACAGTTTCCAGTAATCTTATTGGATAGAATCTTGCCTCTATCTGTAATGTAACTCCTGAGGAGAGCTATATCTTTATAATCGATATACTCTATCTTCTTTATACAGAAACGGCATACCTTCTTTCGAAAAGGCCGATACCGTCTCCTCCTGGGATCGAAGCCTCCTCTTCTTCCTCTACTTTTCTTTTCTCCATTGGCAACCATTTTTTCTCTCTTTCTAATAATCGTAGGTCGGGCACTCTTCAGAATGCCGTCTGGTCAGGCACTGTTTACAGTGCCGATTCCGTCACCCTAAAGGGCGACCGACCTGAATTCAAAACGGAATTTCGTCTTCCGATTCACTCCCTTTTATTTCTTCGTCTTTGGGAAGTTCTTTCTCTTCCAAAACCCCTTCTGGTGGAGGAGCTTGCTCAGTAGCCTTAACTTCGCCTTTAGCCCCAAGCATCTGCATCTGATTAGTTATAATTTCTGTTACATATCTTTTGTTTCCACTCTTGTCTTCCCAGCTACGCGTTTCCAGTCTCCCCTCAATATACACGTGGCTTCCCTTCTTGAGATATTCGCCACAAATCTCGGCCAACTTTCTCCAGACTACTATCCTATGCCATTCCGTCCTCTCCTGTTGATTACCTTTCTGGTCTTTCCAAACCCTGTTCGTTGCTATTCTAAAATTTGCTACAGCATCACCATTCGGTGTATACCGAAGTTCTGGATCACTACCCAAACGACCAATTAGAATAACTTTATTGACAGTGCCTCTAGCCACTATTAATCCCCCTTTCTATTTAGACATCACTGGTTGGGCTTTCTTTTCCCTTCTCATCTTTTGACTCCTCACTGGTTACTTTTTCCTCTTTCAGTTTTTTCTTGTCTACCTTCACGATTAAGTGTCTGATTACTTTATCAGTAACGCGATAATTCTTTTCCAATTCAGCAATCAGAGTCGGCGGAGAATTAAAATTTAGGCAATACATAAAACCTTCTTTATAACCTTTTATTTCATACCCCAGCTTCCTGCGTCCCAATTTATTACAGGAAATTACCTCGCCCTGCCCCTGAGTTATGATTTTCTCAAACTTTCTGGCAAGTTCCTCCAGTTCTTCGGTTGATAAATCTGGTGGACAAACAAAGATACTTTCGTAAGTAGGCATAAGATATCCTCACTTTGTTCGGATACTTCCATCGGGGCTTCGCCCCTCTGGCGTTCCAAAATGCTCCTCTTCGTCGCATTTTTTCGCTGTCACCCCTTGGGAGAAATCAGATTATTTCTCCCAAACCCTCTAATCCGCATCCCGATTATTATCGGGATGCTTATAAAATTTATTTCCTCCTATAGTTCCCAAAAAATGTCTGTGGGAAAAATTTATTAGAATTATATAAAATTAGCCTCGGCATTGCAAGAAGAAAATCCCTTCCACTGTAGGGATTGACGGTTCTGTCAACCCAATCAATGGACAGACACGGCGGTCTGTCCCTACACGATATCTATGGTCTAGACGTGAAATCTAAAACGCACTATATCACCATCTTGAATTTCGTAATCCTTTCCCTCTATCCTGACCAATCCTTTCTCATGGAGTATCTTCTCATCACCCTTCTCTAAATCTTTAAAGGAGAAGACCTCGGCCTTGATAAATCCTTTCTCCATATCAGAATGTATCTTCCCTGCTGCCAATACGGCCGGAGAACCTCGTTTTATTGTCCAGGCTTTTACTTCGGTCCCCACAACAGTGAAAAAAGTAATTAAGTTGAGCAACCTATAAGAAGACAGTATCAGACGCTCCAATGCGCCCTTTTCTATACCCAGCTCTTTTCTAAATTTCTCCCTTTCTCCTTTCTCCAATTGAGTAATTTGAGCTTCCACTTCTGCCGACACACTCAAACTCTCAGCCCCTTCACCTTGGGCATACTCCTCCACCTTCTTCCCCGAACCGGGGTCCTTCTCATCCACGTTAGCCAAATATAGAACTGGTTTCGCTGTAAGTAAGTTGTAGGAGGCTCGTAAATCTTCAGGAACTTCTGTTCTCCTTGCAGAGATTCCCTTCTCCAAGCCTTCTTTTATCTGTTCCAGTGTTTTCAGTTTTTCTTTAGCTTTTTTATCGCCACTTTTAGCTGAACCGCTCAATTTTTCAATATTTCGCCCCACCACTTCCAAATCTGCCAGCATAAGCTCGGTGTTGACAACTTCGATATCCCTCACCGGATCGATATCTCCCATAACATTAACTACCTTCTCATCTGGAAAACAGCGAACGAGGTGGACTAAAGCATCCACCTCCCGAATATGGGATAGAAATTTGTTTCCCAGACCTTCGCCCTTCGATGCTCCCTTTGCCAGACCGGCCACATCTAAGAATCTTATCGTAGTATGGGTCAACTTTTGAGGTTTATAAATCTCTCCTAGCTTCTCCAGCCTCTCATCAGGAACTTCCACAATTCCAACATTAGGCTCGATAGTACAGAAGGGATAGTTGGAAGCTGGAGCATGACCCGTAGTTAGAGCATTAAACAGTGTCGATTTCCCTACGTTGGGAAGACCAATAATTCCTAATTCCATATCTTTTCCCGAAAAAAAGGAACAGGCAAAAAAAGTACCTGTCACCTTTTTTGTTTTTTATAGGAAGAGGATGACCAACCAGTTGTGGAATGCCAGAATCGTATTAGCAAATACTAAAGATACAATAGCCATCAACTTCAATAAGATATTTAAGGAGGGACCCGCTGTATCCTTGAAAGGGTCTCCCACAGTATCTCCGATGACCGAAGCCTTATGCACTTCCGAGCCCTTTCCACCTAAATTGCCTTCCTCAATATATTTTTTGGCATTGTCCCAGGCTCCACCTGCATTAGCGAGAAATATTGCCAGGGGAACTCCTGTAACAAGAGAGCCAGCCAAAAACCCACCCAGTGCTTCCACTCCTAAAATGGTCCCTACGATGAGAGGCAAGAGGACAGCTGCAATTCCTGGAACCACCATCTCTCTCAAAGCTCCCCGAGTGGCAATATCCACACAGCGAGCCGAATCCGGCCTTGCCGTACCAGCCATAAGCCCGGGAATCTCCCTGAACTGCCTTCTCACTTCTTCCACGATTTTAAAAGCCGACCTGCCCACTGCCTGCATTGTGGCTGCAGAAAAGAGAAAAGGAACCACACCGCCGATAAACAGTCCAGCAACAACCTGTGGTTTCATTATATTTATAATAAGTTGTGAAGTCATTGTAACTTCGTCATATACGCTCAATCCAACTGTCTGGGCAAAAGCAGTGAACAGAGCCAACGCAGTTAAAGCAGCAGAGCCAATAGCAAATCCTTTACCAATGGCTGCGGTTGTGTTGCCCACTGCATCGAGCCTTTCAGCTCGCCGCCTCACCTCAGGAGCCATTCCCGCCATTTGGGCAATGCCACAAGCATTATCAGCAATTGGTCCATAGGCATCTATAGCCACAGTCATCCCTGTGATGGATAACATCCCCACCGCCGAAAGAGCTATGCCAAAAATATTTGCAAACTTATAAGCAACAATAGTAGCCACTCCTATGGCTACTACAGGAATTGCTACACTGAACATTCCCGAGGATATTCCCTGGAGAATATTAATAGCTGGACCAGTGCGGGATGATTCGGCTATATCTCGCACAACTTTGCCCGATGTATAATACTCCGCAGTAAATCCCACAACCATTCCCGCAGATAATCCCGAAAGAATGGCAAAGAAGACATTGACTTTTCCATACCAGAAAGTTGCCAGGAAAAAGGCGCCAATTATGAAAAGAGAAGCGCTGGCAATCATTCCTTTACGCAGAGCTCTCTGAGGGTCTTCTCCCTCAGCGGTGCGGACGAAGAAGATTCCAATAATGGAAGAGATAATTCCCCAGGCAGGCAGAAGCAGTGCTAACATTACTCCCTTAATGTTTTGAAAAGCTACGGCAATAACAATTGCCGAAATTATTGCCCCTACATAGGATTCGAAAAGGTCTGCGCCCATACCCGTAACATCGCCAACATTGTCTCCAACATTATCTGCAATCACTGCTGGATTACGAGGATCGTCCTCGGGAATGCCCGCTTCCACTTTGCCCACTAAATCCGCACCCATGTCGGCAGCTTTGGTATAGATTCCACCACCAACACGAGCGAAAAGGGCTACAGATGAAGCCCCCATACTGAAACCAACGATAAGTTGGGTTGCCTCGATAATCCTATCCAGAAAGTTTTCATAATGGAGACCGGCGTGGTGGAGAAAGATTAAGAATACAAGAGATAATCCGAATAGGCCAAGACCGGCAACACTAAGCCCCATTACTGCTCCGCCGGGAAAAGCGATCCCCAGCATTTCATTAAAGCTTTTGGTAGCTCCCTGGGCAGTACGGGCGTTCGAGCGAGTGGCAATCTGCATTCCTAAATAGCCTGCCAGAGCGGAACAGAATGCTCCTGCTACAAATGCTATTGCTGTCTTTTTAGCCACAAAAAAGTAAAGAACCACGCCCAAGGTAACCACGAAGAGAACAATCGCCGAAAACTCACGGAAAAGAAAGGCCATGGCCCCCTCGTGAATCATTTCCGATATCTCTCTCATCTTCTCTGTTCCCTGACTTTTTCTGAGAATCTTTATGGAGAGATAGACCACAAACAATAATCCAAGAAATCCTGCCCCTAAAGCACTTCCTATACCGGGTAAACCTCTGAGCGATTCAACCACTTCATCCTCCATTAATCTTGAGAATTATTTTTCGTAATTTCGATAGAATAGTTTTCGGGAGTAATAATCCCAGCTGAAATTATCAACTTCATAGCCTCTTCCACCGTCATTTTTAGGGGAATTACTTCCTCCTCAGGAACAATCAAGAAGAAACCAGTAGTAGGATTTGGCGTTGTGGGAATAAGAAGGGAAAGTTTTCTTTTCCCTTTTTCCCCATGGATGTTGGTTACGAAAGCAACCGTTTGAACTCCTTTGCGAGGATACTCCACCAGCACCACCTGGCGCAGGGCTGTCTTGGAGACAATTATCGTCTGAATGATTTGTCTTATAGTCTGATAAATGCGGTTAACTACAGGGGCTTTGAGTAGCAGAACTTCTGGTAATTTAAGGATTTTTCTACCAACAATATTTGTGGCTACCAGACCAATTATCCAGATGATGACGAAGGTTATTAGAACCCCTATAACCCTTAGCACAACAACAGGCATTTCTTGCAAAAGAGGAATCCTTATCAGTAAAGGCGCGAAAGATTTACTCACGAGATTAAACAGAATCCAGACGATATATAAGGTCAGTCCTATGGGCAAGAGGACAGCTAATCCAGCGAAAAATTGTCTTTCAATTATCTTTCTAAAATTGATAGCCATTTTAAACCTGCCTTTTCAATCCATCGTGCGAGGGGATTTGGTGTAGTAAGCATTTCTTGTAGCAGCAAAGCGTAAGCTTTGCCTTCTTATGTAGGGGACGGACTCTGTGCCGTCCCTCCTTCGGGCGACCACTGAGTGTCGCCCCTACTGAGGCAGAGCTATCGCTTTGCAGCTACACTATTTCCAAATTAGCCAGATAAAAGTAGAGCTGGCTAATACTGCAAAGAAGGTAAATGGCAAACCGATGCGAACAAACTGCATAAAATCTACAGTATAGTTATGCTTCTTCAACATTCCACAGGCAACCACATTAGCTGAGGCACCAATAGGAGTAATGTTCCCTCCCACAGAAGCGCCAATCAACAGGCCAAAATAGAGAAGGTAAGGATCCATTCCCATTCCCAGGGATAAACTGCGCACGACGGGAAGCATGGTAAGGACATAGGGAACGTTATCTATAAACGCAGAAAGGAAGACCGAGCCCCAGACAATTGCCAAATAGGCCATTAATCTACTGTCTCCCGCAAAGCGTATAAAGAAACTGGCTAAATCATCAATAATTCCCGCTTTAGTTAAGGAGCCCACTATGAGAAAGATGCCGGCAAGAAAGAAGAAAGTCTCCCAGTCGAGAATCCTGATGTCACGGAAGAGGGTACTTCCCAGTTTTCCTCGATTAAATTTCCTAACTCCCAACCCAGTCAGCTCGTGCCACATTAAGCCAATAAAACCAAAGACCATACAAATAATCCCTGATAGATTAACTGAAAGACGGTGGTCAATGGAAGTTCCCAGAAAAGAAGCTCCCACCAAGCTTAGAATCATAAAACCCAATAGAAAAGTTGGTATCCATGTTGTCACCTTAGCCCTTTCCACAACTCCCACACGTTCTTTATTTCTTCGAAAAACAGAATAGAGAACTCCCAGAGATGCCAATGCACCAAGTTGAATAGCAAAAAAGATGGAAGGTTTACCGGAAAAAAAGAAAAAATCGTTAAAGTTCATCTCAGCGAATCCTGCCAGGATTATACTTGGCGGATCACCAACTAAGGTAGCTGCTCCCTGTAAGTTACTGGAGATGGCAATACCGATCAAAAAAGGAACAGGACTCACTTTCAACTTCCGGGCGATTGCCAGAGCTATGGGAGCAACTATGAGGACAGTGGCCACATTCTCTACAAAAACAGAAATAGCTCCTGCCACCAGGCAGACTGAAAGAATTGCCCAGTTAACATATTTTGCCTTTACTACCAAAATGTTAGCCAAATAGGCTGGGACGCCAGAAAGACTGAACAGCTGAGCCAAAACCAGTGTCCCCCAGAAAATACCCAACACGTTCCAATTGATTATGGTGAAAATGTCAGAAAATCTAATTATCCCGAAAAGGAACAAAACAGCACAGGCAACCCAGCATACCTGTGCCTTATACTGCTTCTTCCAGATAAAAAAAAAGTAAGCTATGACGAAAATAGAAAGGGTAAACAGTTTCATCTATCCACCTCTTAAGGGCGACCGCAAGGGTCTCCCCTACGCGACTGAGGATGAAGGGATAGTTTCAGGAGCTTCAAATCCGCCAGGTTTTCTGTAGTGTAGCCCTTTATGGGCGTAATTCTTACGGGCATAAAGCCCTACACTACCGAGCGACTCCGAAAACTATCCCTTCATCTCTTACCATTTTATACTCATTGCTGCATCAATACCCTCAGTAATTATTACCTCTACCACCTGGCATGCTCTTCCCACCATCTCCTCCACAAAACTCTCTTCCTGTTCACTAAATTTCTGGAGGACATATTCGGCGGGATCGAGATCTTCTTCCGGCCTACCAATTCCCAACCTCAAACGAGGAAACTCTTCTGAACTTAAGGATTCAATTATAGATTCCAATCCATTATGCCCGCCAGAGGAGCCCCTTTTTCTCAACCTCAACTTTTCCTTTTCAAGATTAAAATCGTCACAAATAACCAGAATTCCCTCTTCCCCTATTTTGAGCCAATCGCATAGAGCCTTCACCGCTTCCCCACTACCATTTACAAAAGTCAAGGGCTTGGCCAGAATAATAGTTGGGAGAGAGAAACTTCTACTTAAAGCATTGGATGTCCACTTAAAAGTTTTGCGGCAAGAAACTGAGGAGTGCTTTTTCTCGCTAATCAGCGAAAGACATTTATGTCTGGTGAGCTTTATTCCCCATTGATTGGAGAGCGCATTTACCACTCTAAATCCAAGATTATGCCTTGTATATTCATACTGCTTCCCAGGATTGCCCAAACCAACGACAAGCCTCACTGTTTAGCCCCTTCTTCCTTTTTCTCTTTCTTCTTCTCTTTCTTCTTTTCTTTTACTTTTTCTTTTTCTTTCTCCTTCCCCTTCTCTTTTTCCTTTTCTTTCCCTTCTTCTTTCTCTTCCTCTTCTTTTTCTTCTTTCTTTCCTTTACCAATAACCTCAGGTTCTGCAGCCTCTTCAGGAGCAACCTCCTCCTCAACCGGCTTCTCCTCTACTATAGTAGGAGCAATAATGCTTACCACAATCTTTTCCGGGTCGTCTAAAACTTCTACACCTTGGGGTATTTTTAAATCCTTAATGGTCAAGGTCTCTCCTGCTTCTAAGGAGGAGACGTCACAAATGATCTTATCTGGTATTTTTGTTGGTAAACACTTTACTGCAATTTCGTGGACAACGTGGTCGAGCACTCCTCCACTTTTCTCAACTCCAGGAGCTTCACCATAAATTTTAATTGGAACATTAACCTGAATCTCTTCTCTTAAAGATATGCGATATAAGTCGATGTGGAGCAAATCCCTGGTTACGGGATTTATCTGAATCTCTTTAATAATTACTGGTACAGGTTTTTCTCTTGTCTTGGAGGCAGCAGCTCCTGAGCCGGAAACATAAAGGGAGATAATCACATTCCCTCCGTGCTCTGTATGTAGAGCTTTAAAAAATTCCTTCTGGTCAATAACTACGGGTAGCACCGGCTCTTTCCCCCCATATAACACCGCCGGGAGCTTCCCCTCCCGACGCAGCTGATAGGTCCTGCCCTTGGTGGTATTCTCCCTCAGTTGAGCATTTAAGACTACTTCTTCCTGAGCCACTTGTAACCTCCCAAAAAATAATTAAACGAACAGCGTACTGACTGAAGTCTCTTTATGAATTCTCTTAATTGCCTCTCCCAAAAGCCCGGCAACTGAAAGGACAGTAATCTTTTTACATTTCTTTTCATTTCCTAAAATGATGGAATTGGTAATCACCAGCTCCTTCAGTTGAGACTCCTCAATCTTTTGCACCGCCGAACCGGATAAGACTCCATGGGAACAGGCAGCAAAGACATCCCGAGAACCCTTCTCCTTTAATGCCTTGACCACGCCTGCAATTGTTCCCCCAGTATCAATCATGTCATCAAGAATAATCACATCTCTACTTTCAACTTCGCCAATGATATTCATTATTGAAGCCACATTGGCTGCTGGACGGCGTTTATCCACTAATGCCAGCGAAGCTTTTATCCTTTTGGCAAAAGCACGAGCACGTTCCACTCCTCCAGGATCAGGTGAAATTACTACTAACTTCTTTAAACTTTTTTTCTCGAAGTAATCAAGCAAAACCGCTGTGGCATAGAGATTATCAACAGGAATTTTGAAGAAACCCTGAATCTGAGCAGCATGGAGGTCCATAGTGAGAATTCGATGGGGCCCCGCTGCGGTAATTAAGTCAGCAACCAATTTAGCTGTAATGGGAACACGGGGTTCGTCCTTCTTGTCCTGTCGACCATAACCGTAGTAAGGAATAACAGCTGTAATCCTCCTTGCAGAAGCCCGGCAAAAGGCATCGATCATGGTCAAAAGTTCCATTAGATTATCGTTTACCGGGGGACAGGTAGGCTGAACTATGAAACAGTCAGTTCCCCTAACGTTCTCCTTTATCTTCACCCTGCATTCACCATCAGCAAATTGCGTAACCATTGCCTTTCCCAGAGGGACTTTAACATATCTACATATCTCTTCAGCCAGTTTAGGATTTGCCCTTCCAGTAAATATCTTTAATGCATTTCCCATAATAACTCCTCTCCTTATAAATTAACTATCTCCATTGACGCGAAGCTTTGCTTCGCTATTCCTTTATAACTTAATAATTCACTGGAGTCCTTGCGAAAGCAAGGTTTCGGTTTATCAACCTCCCTTTCGGGAGGACTCCGGACCTTTCCTATGTCAAGAAATTCCTCAAGCGATGAACAAACTATCTTTTAATCTTTTTCTTCCTATCCTTAATTACTTGCCTTGCTCTGGCAATAGCCAATTTACCCGCAGGTACATCCTCTGTAATCGTTGAGCCAGCACCAATGACTGCACCCTTTCCAATTTTGACCGGAGCTATAAATTTTGCATCCGAACCAACAAATGTACCGTTGCCTATCCGGGTTATATTTTTCCTAACGCCATCAAAATTACAGGTAATTGTTCCTGCGCCTATGTTAATGTCCTTTCCCAAAAAGGCATCTCCTATATAGGAGAGGTGAGAAACCTTTGTTCCCCGACCAATTCTCGATTTTTTTACTTCACAAAAATTTCCTACCCTAGCCTCCTCTCCAACGAACGTCCCTGGGCGAATGTGGGAAAAAGGACCAACCTTTGCTCTCTCAGCAATTTTGGCACCATAGATAAAGGACGCGCGGATCTCTACCCCATTTTCTATCTGGCAATTCTGAATGAAGGCATAAGGGCCCAGTTTACAATTTTCCCCAATTCTCGTCTTCCCTAAAATTGTCGAACCAGGATAAATAATCGTGTCCCTGCCAATCTTTACTGTGGAATCGATAAAAGTTGAGGATGGGTCGACAATTGTAACTCCCATTAGCAGCAAACGTTCTAAGTTTTTCATATTAACATATTTTTGAATGTTTACCAGTTGTTTTCGATTATTTACTCCCTCAACCTCGCGGGAATCTTTAGTGATAACCATTCCTACCCTCTTGCCCATCTCTCCCAAAATCTCTACTGCGTCCGTGAGATAATACTCCCTTTTTCTATTATCTGGCTTAATTTTATCTACCGCTTTAAATAGATCTTCCGCTCTAAAACAGTACACCCCAACATTAACGCGATTAATTCTCCGCTCTTTTGGGGTAGCATCTCTCTCCTCTACTATTTTTATCCCTTTCCCATTACTATTCTCAATAATCCTTCCATAGCCAGAGGGATTTTCCAAAGTAGTACCCAGGATAGTCAGAGAATTATCCTGTTTATAATGGGTTTGAATTAGCCTGTTCAGAGTTCTTCCACTCAAAAGAGGAAGGTCACTATAAACCACCAGGACATGGCCTCTATAATCCCTCAAGTTTTTTTTCACCTGAAGAACCGCATGTCCCGAGCCAAGTAACTTGGTCTGCTTGACAAATTCAATCCCTCTTTTCCTCAGTGGTAGAAAATTCCTTAACACTTCGATTACCTTCTCCCCTTTATGTCCTAATACCAAATAATTCTTCCGACAACCAGCCTTCAGGACAGCCTTCAACACATAAACGAGCATCGGCTGACCGCATATCTGGTGCAAAACCTTGGGCAAGGTCGATTTCATCCTCGTACCTTCTCCCGCCGCAAGAATAATGGAAACCAGATTTCTCAAAATAGTTCACCACCCATAATCGAGACGCAAAGAAATGGGTTCGATAAATCGAACCCTTACAATAAGAAAAATACGGTTCTTCGCCAAAGGTTGTCCGTAGTGTAGCCCTTTATGGGCGTAATTTTTACGGGGACAAGCCCCTACACTACCAATAAAGCAGAACTTTACTCTACTACTACATTCATCACTTCAAATGTAAGCTGGGGAGATAGGATTCGAACCTATGATGGCGGCTCCAAAGGCCGCTGCCTTTCCGCTTGGCTACTCCCCAATCTACGAAAAGTAAATGGGTTTATTTTTTCTCTTTTTCTTCTTCTTTTTCTTCTTCTTTTTCTTCTTCTTTTTCTTTTGCCTTTGCTTTTGCCGGTTCTGTTGCTGGTACTTCACCACCCCCAAACTCAGTTCGAAGAGGAGTCTCCTTAATCTTTTCTTGATAGGCAACCAGAACTTTCTCCTCAATCATTCTGCGAACCTCGTTCTTTATTGGATGAGCTATGTCCTTATGACTGCCATCAGCCATTTTTCTCGAAGGCATCGCCACAAACAATCCATTCTGCCCTTGGATCACTTTTAGATTGCGAACCACAAAAGAGTCATCAAAAGTCACCGTAACAAACGCCTTTAGCTTCTCCTCATTCCTCGGGTAGACTCGCACCTCCGTAATTTGCATCTTTGCTTCCTCCTTTACCAATCATCGGATGCTCAATAGGGTTAAAACTCACGCGCCATGAACGGCTAATTGGCGGTAATGAATTACCATCACTGGCAGCATTGTAGTCGGAATTCTGAAAACAAATTTCCAGACAAAACCGACTGCTAAATCGCACCCTTCACTTTGAGCAGCTCTAAACTGTTTTTACCAGCCAAGTAGAAAATTTGTACTTCTCCATTCTCTTCTGTAACTTTTTCCCTACTCTCTGGTCCTTCAAAAGAGCAAAAACTGTCGGGCCACTGCCCGACATTAAAGCACAATCAGCACCTCCTTCCAGAAGCTCTTTTTTTATTTGAGAAATAACGGGATAGTAGGCAATAGCCACTTCTTCTAACCGATTATAAATCAATTTCTCTACGCTGTCTTTCAAAATCTTCCTTATCTTGCCAACAATCAGAAGCGAACTTCCCGAAAGAGAAGATTTCCTTTTTCTTCCAGATTGACACTGGCGAGTTTTTATTTTAATAATATTTACAGGCTCTGTCAACCCTATTTTACCAAGATGTCCATAAACCCACTTCGTGGAGAGCATAAAATCGGGCTTAATTAAAAGAACCCACTTCTTCTTTATCCCGGGAAGTGGGGTCACTATCTCTCCATACCCTTCCCCGAAAGCAGTATGGCCATAAAGAAAAAAGGGTACATCACAGCCAAGTTGTGCCGATATGGGAAGTAGAGTGTTGCGTCCATAATTTAACTTCCATAATCTATTCAACCCCTTCAAGGTCGCTGCTCCATCGGATGAACCACCACCCAATCCAGCGCCAACAGGAATATTCTTTATGATTTCTATGTTTATGCCCCTTTTGACTCCCGCATATCTCCTCAATAATGATGCTGCCTTATACACCAGATTTTTTGGGCCTTTTGGAACTAATGGATGGTCGCAGAGAACCTTTATCCCCTGGCTTTCAGTGTTGGATAAAATGATCTCATCATATAGACCTATAGTTTGGTAGATTGTCTGTAGCCTATGGTATCCCTTTCTCCCTCTGGGGAAATCGTCCAATACCTGTAAATACAAGTTTATCTTCCCATAAGCTCGAATTCTCATTATTCTTTCAATTGTTTCTTTGCGTTTCCTATTTTCTCCATTAACTTCTCGTTTTCTGCATCCAGTTCTAATGCTTTACGATATGCATCAAGAGCTCTCCTGGTTTCACCCAGTTTATTATAAATATCACCAAGATGTTCATAAATTACAGGGTCCTTCATCAATTTTACTGCTTTTTTCAACTCTTCCCGAGCTCTTACATACTCCCCTTGCTGAAAGTATACCCAGCCCAGACTATCGATGTAGGCGCCGTTTTCGGGATCAATCTCCAGGGCTTTCTGAATATGTCCCAACGCCTCATTTAAATTTATACCGCGTTCAGCCCAGGAATAACCAAGGTAATTGCGCGCCTGAGCATGGCGGGGATTCATCCTGATTACTTCCTCCAAAGCTTCGTAAGAAAGGTTGAAATTTTTTAGCCGGTCATAACAGATACCCAGATGGAAATAGGCTTCTGTATTCTGTGGGTCATATTTTATTGCCTTAGAAAAAGCATCTACTGCCTCAGAATATTTCTTCTCTTCCTCCAGGCAAATTCCCAAAAAATACCAGATATTGGCATCCTCCGGTTTGAATTCAGTTGCTTCTTGCAGAACTTCTTTCGCTTTCTGATAATCGCCTTTCTGTAAATATATAATTCCCAGATGGAGATATGTCTCCATTACATCTTTCTGGAGGAAATTAATCTTCTCAAGGTATTCGATTGCCCGGTCCAAGTCTTTCTCCTGCTCGAAAATCAGAGCCATGCTGTGGAGAGCTCTTAAATTATGGGGATCTATCTCTAAACTCTTGGAGAAGTTTTCCTTCGCTTTGGAGACATCCTTAATAGAAAAATAGAGTGCACCGAGTTTATTATAAATCTGCGGATTTTCCGGGTCGATTTTTATACATCTTAAGTACCCTTCTATTGCTTTTCTGTATTTACCCTGGAATTCGTAAATTGACGCCAGGGAAAGGCAAGCTTCCCATTGTTCCGGATCTATCTTAATTATTTTTTTGTACTCCTCAATTGCCAGGTCAATTTTTTTCATCTCTTCGTACATTCTCGCTAAATCGAGCTTGGCTTCCAAATCTTCAGGATTCAACTCTATTATCTTTTTATAAAATTCAATGGCTTCCGAGTCTTGTTCTCTCCTTTTGTAAATCTCCGCCAAATACTGGTAAGCCTCTCGATTATTTTCCTGGAGATTCAAAGTACCATAAAACTCCTCCACCGCCTCATCGAACTGCCCTAGAGCATAATATACTTTTCCCATCTCCATGTGAAGAAATGGTGAACTACTATCCAGTTGCACTGCCTTTTCATATTCCGAAGCAGCAGCTCTTATATCCCCGTCCTCATAATACATACTCCCCAAAAGGTAGTGGAAGACCGGCTCCTCCTCAACCTCAGCTGCCTTGAGAGAAATATTGGGTAGCCAGCCAATCATCAAAAGAACAGTAACCAGTAGAAATATCTTTTTCATGTTCACCTTCCCACTCAACGCGAAACAAGTTTCGCTACTCCAAAAAGACCCTGGAGTTCTTGCGAATCGCGTAGGGGCGACCCTTGCGGTCGCCCGAACCTCCCTCTCGGGAGGACTCCTAAAGACCCAGGAGTAGCAAAGCTAATCAATTTTATTAATTACTAAACCACTTAACAACTTGGGATAAAAAAATGTTGATTTTTTGGGCATTATCTCCCCGGCTTCAACTACCGCTTTAAACTCTGACACCTTTACCGGCCTGAGGAAAAAGGCTACACAATGCGAACCATCTCTTACTTTACTAACCGCCTCATTAATCTTTTCGGAATAGGTGATACTTTGTTGACTCTCCGGGGAAATTTTCAAAACCCTCTCGATAATCAAAGTATGTAATATTACTACATCGAGCTCACAAAAAATATCTGCTCTTCCTTTAATCAACCCTTTAGTAATTCTTTCATCTTTTAAACTTAATAGGTAAAATTCATTCTCTCCCATATACATCCCTGTTCTGTGCTTTGCTTTCTCGTTTTCCAACTGACCCAATAGTTCTTTCAGGTTATTAAACTTTTTTATATCAAAATATTTCCCCGCCTCCGCAATTAATCTCTTTCCATCAAACCCTGCAAAGCTCCTGATTGCTCGATGAATAGGCAAAATATCGAGCCCACCATTTTTCATATTTACGAAGTATGACATCACATAGTTATAACTCTCCTGGGCCGAATGTCGGGGATTATTCTCTCTCAATTCATTTCGGTACTCCAGGGCACTCTCATAACGATGGTGACCATCGGCGATAAACAATTTCTTATCTCTCATTCCTTCCACCATCAAGTTAACTGACTTCTCCTCGTCTATTCTCCACAACCTATGCCTGACATTTTCTTCATTGATAACGTTGATTGACGGGTTTTCATTCCTCTTTTCCTTCCACAATTTATCAATTCTATTCTCTGCGTCCTCATATGTGGTAAAAACCTGGGAGAAGTTTGCCCTGCAAACCCGGAGAAGATTCAACCTGTCTCTCTTTGGCTCAGCCATTGTTCCTTCATGTGGTCGCACTATTCCTTTAGAGAAATCCTCCAACCGGGTAAGAGCTATAAAGCCACGCCTTTTAATAATTTTTCCTTTACCTCCAGGAGCCACCTCTCCGAACATATCGCTTCTCAATTCATATTCCTGTTCCAGAAGATAGATAGCGGGCGAATCATCCCTTATTAGTATCTCTTCCTCAAGCCACTCCTGGAAAAACTGGGCTGATCTGTTATATCTATTATTGGCTTCATTATCGCCGGGAAATTTTTTTTCTAAAATGAGTCTGATTACGTTGTATGGACTCATCTCGTAGTACCTCTCCTGTGCCTCACTAGAGATAATATCGTAAGGTGGAGCAAGGACCCACGATAGCTCCTTTATTTTTTCTCGATTATAGAAAATGCCTCTAAAAGGAAGAATATTGGCCATCCTCTGCCTCAAATTTATACGTCATAACTCATATTCCAAACGCAGACTGAAGTCTGCTACTCCTTATTAAATTATCTGCTTCCCGGTTTTTGTAAAGGGATTCCCTTCTTACAAATCGGACACTCCTCGGGAGAATAAGTCTCTATATCTATTCTCAGAAGACTGTTTAAGGGTAAATTTAGGGTAACCAGCTCATCTGAAAGGGAAGGTTTGCTACGGTCAACAATTACTCCAATTCCTTCGACCTTTCCCCCCATACCCTGCACAATCTCTACTATCTCCTTAACCGAACCACCTGTAGTGATTACGTCTTCTACAACTACCACTCTTTCCTCTTTTCGTATTTCAAATCCACGACGTAATTTCATCTTGCCCTCTTCTCTCTCGTAGAATATGGCTCGACAGCCTAAAACTTTAGCCACCTCTTGACCAACGATTATTCCTCCAATAGCGGGAGAGATGACAGCATCAATCTTTGACCCACGAAGCTCAAGCCTGGAGGCGAGTTGATTACAAAGCTTTTCCGCCAAATCCGGATATTGAAGAACCAACGCACACTGAAGATATTTTCCCGAATGTAAACCAGAAGAGAGCCTGAAGTGTCCGGAAAGCAGTGCACCACTTTTCTGGAATATCTCTAAAACCTCTCTCTCAGTCAACTCCACTTCTCCATCTCCTGCAATATCGCTTTAACTGCCTCAACAGGGTCGGGAGCTTCTATGATTGGCCTTCCTACAACGATATAGTCGGCTCCTTTCCTTAAAGCTTCGCCAGGAGCCATTACCCTTTTCTGATCATCGAGTAGAGACTTCTCCCCCACCAGAGGTCTTATCCCCGGGGTAATTATGAGAAAATCTTTTCTGGTAGCCTTCCTGATGAGTTCAATTTCAAGAGGGGAAGCCACGACACCTTCCAATCCTGCGCTTTCGGCCATCTTCGCCAGAGCTACAACTTCATCACCAATCTCTCTGGATATTCCCAGTTCCTTCATATCGGGAGAGTCTATGCTGGTCAAAATTGTAACTCCCCAGAGGAGAGGTCGGGGATGAACCAAAGCTGCCTCCTCCAACATCTTCCTCCCCCCAAGGATAGAGAGAGTCAAAGAGAAGACCCCGTGTCTTTGGGCCATTCTGACAGAGTTACTCACTACATTGGGAATATCACAATACTTTAAATCTAAAAATACTTTCCCTCCTTTTCTTACTACCATATCTAAAACTTTCGGGCCACAAGCAGTGAACAGGAAACTACCAACTTTAAACAACTTCGCATAGGGAATCAGAGAATCGACTAAATTCTCTGCCTTTTCTATCTCCTCAACATCAAGGGCTACAATCAGCTTTTCGGACACTTCAAGCTCCCTACTATTGATTTTATATCTTTAATTTTATTCTTTACCATATACTCTCTTATTCCATCAATAACCTTAATCGGGGTTAGGGGGTCAACGAAGTTACCTGTGCCAATAGCAACAGCTTTCGCCCCAGCAATAATAAATTCTAAGGCATCACCGGCGGTCATAATTCCTCCTATACCGATTATGGGAATCTTCACTGCTTTATGGACTTCATAGACCATCCTGAGAGCTATCGGCTTAATTGCCGGACCGGAAAGTCCACCTGTAATCTGGCGTAATATGGGCTTTCTACTTTCCACGTCTATTGCCATGCCTGAAAATGTGTTTATCAGGGAGACTCCATCCGCTCCCGCTTCCTCACACATCTTGGCAATAGAAGCTATATCCGTAACATTAGGAGAAAGCTTCACCATAAGGGGAAGGCTTATCGCCTTCCTTACTCTACTGACCACCTGATGAGTCGCTTGGGGGTTCTGGGCGAACATAAGTTTTCTGTCATATTTAATGTTGGGACAGGAAAGATTCAATTCCAGCCCGGTAATCTTTTCTCCTTGCAAGGTCTTCGCCAGTTGCACATACTCATCTGTGGTCTCACCAGCAATACTCACAATTAAAGGAACATCGTATTCCCTGAAGAACGGTAATTTCTCATTAATAAACGCATCTATACCAATATTTTGTAGACCAATTGAGTTTAGGACCCCTGAGGCAGTCTCCACCATCCTGGGGGGTTCGTTTCCCAGCCTCGGCTTTAAAGTAATGGTCTTGGCAACAATTGCTCCCAGCCTATTTAAATCTACAAGCTGGGCATACTCTTCTCCGTAGCCAAATGTTCCCGAGGCGACCATTACAGGATTTTTCAAAGAAATTCCTGCGAGCTCTATTGCTAAATTCGGGGGTTTCTCTTTTGCCTTTCGCATCATTCCCAAATCAACTCCCCAGCGTCAAAGACAGGGCCATCTTTACAGACTCGCTTATAAGTGTAAGTAGAACCTTTGGTTTTAACCACGCAACCGAGGCAAGCACCCACTCCACAGGCCAAGCGTTCCTCTAAGGAAACCTGGCAGGGAAATCGATGTTTCCTGGAAATCTTTCCTATCATTTTTAGCATCCCAGAAGGCCCACAGGCAAAGACCGTTGACTTAGGTTTATCCCCTGAAAGTGGTAGGCACTTTTGTAAAAGATCGCTGGCCAGACCCTTATATCCTTTTGTGCCATTTTCCGTAGCTACCTCCACCCGACAACCCAATCTCCTAAAATCTCCTTCGCACAGAAGTTCCTTTCTATTCTTAGCCCCAATGAGAACGAGAATTGATAATTCGGGATTGGCAACGGAAATCGATTCTGCTAAGAAGAGAAGGGAAGCCACCCCTGTGCCTCCGGCTACAAGGATAATATCTGATATCTTTGGGGTGGCAGATGGTAACTGATACCCCTTCCCCAAAGGACCCAGAATATCCAGATATTCTCCTCCCTTCTTTCTGCTTAAAATTTCTGTGCCTTTCCCCACAACTTTATACAGTATCTCAATCTTTTGACCTTGCGCACGATGGACGCTAAAGGGTCTGCGCAAAAGAGGAGGAAAACTTTTAGAAACTCTTACATGAATAAATTGGCCGGGCTTCGCCTGGCGAGCAATTTGAGGAGCAGAAAGGGCCATCTTATACCGTTCTGGCCCAATTTCCTCATTCTCTAAAATCTTCGCATCAACCTGCACCATATCTGTCCTCTTGGAAACATGGGGGATTTTTTCAGAACGACTTAAGGATATGCTTTTCCGCCTTCGGTAAAAAAAGAGGTTCCCTAGGAAGTGAGGATAAATTCGCCAAGGCTTTCCTAAACGAGCTTTCCATCTTTCATTACCACTTTACCCCCAACTATGGTAGTCACGGGGAATCCCTTCAACTCCATACCAATAAATGGGGAATTCTTACTCTGCGAAGTGAATTCGTTGCCAATTTTCTTTTTCAGATTCAAATCGATTATGGTGAGGTCAGCATCAGACCCTATGGAGAGAGACCCTTTCTCCAGTCCCAGAATATTTGCCGGGTTCATAGTCAATTTTGCTATTGCTTGATTTAAGTTTAGTATCTTCTTACTTACCAGATTTGTAAAAATCAAGGGTAACATCGTCTCCAGTCCGATTATGCCAAAAGGAGCTATATTATATTCTAAATCTTTCTCCACGTCCAGATGGGGGGCATGGTCTGATGCTATACAATCGATTGTGCCATCAGCCAGTCCTTCACATAATGCCTCGATATCGTCCTTAGTTCTTAAAGGAGGATTTATTTTCGTATTAGTGTCATAACCCTGAACATCCTCTTCGGAAAGGGAGAAGTACTGGGGTGCGGTTTCGCAGGTTACCTTTATTCTCTTCTTCTTCGCCTGGCGAATCAGTTCCACAGAGCGACGGGTAGTAATGTGGGCTAAATGTAACTTTCCACCGGTCAGCTCTGCCAGGGCGATATCCCGAGCCACCATTATTTCCTCAGCCTGACTGGGTATTCCTTTTAAACCTAAAACTGTGGATGTAAATCCTTCGTTCATTACCCCATCCATAGAAAGGTTTAAATCCTCACAGTGAGAGATGACCGGGAGATTGAACATCTTAGCATATTCCAGAGCCCGTCGCATTGTCTGAGTGTTCATCACTGGTTTGCCGTCATCGGAAATCGCCACAATTCCAGCAATTCTCATCTTCCCTATCTCTGCTATTTCCTCTCCTTTTCGTCCTTTGGTTATGCTTCCTATAGGATAAACATTCACTACTCCTTCCTGGGAAGCTGTAGTGAGAATAAATTTCACCCCAGAGACAGAATCGACAACCGGCTGCGTATTGGGCATACAACAGATAGAGGTAAACCCTCCCTGCGCAGCAGCGCGGGTTCCGGAAGCGATTGTTTCCTCGTCTTCCCTACCTGGTTCTCGTAAATGGGTATGCATATCAATCAACCCAGGAGTGACCACCTTGCCCGTGGCATCAATGGTTGTCGTAGACCTGGTAACATCTCCCGGCCTGAATTTTGAAGATTCTCCAATCTTCATTATTTTTCCATTTTCAATCAGGATGTCTACTTTCTTATCAATCTTATTTTTGGGATCGACTACTCTTCCGTTTCTAATGACTAGTTTCAACACGCTCCTCCCGATATGATTGTGATTACTATCTTTTCATACCCCGCTTATCTCCACCAGCCAGAAGGTAAAGCACTGCCATCCTCACCGCAATCCCGTTGGTAACCTGTTCGGTGATTACGGAGCGTGGCCCCTCTGCCACGGAAGAAGATATCTCTATGCCTCTGTTCATCGGACCGGGATGCATTACCAGAAGATCTTTTTTCGCTCTTTTCAATCTTTCATCGGTAATGCCAAAAATTTCATTGTACTCCCGCAAGGAAGGAAATAGATTCTCTTTCTGTCTTTCTATCTGAATTCTCAGAATGTTAATCACATCAAGCTCATCAATTATCTCGTCCAGATCGTAGAAGATTTTTACGCCCATCTGTTCAATCCTGGGAGGTATCAAAGTTGCTGGCCCTACCACATACACCTTTGCTCCCATCTTATTCAATCCCCAGATATTTGAGCGGGCGACCCGCGAGTGGAGAATGTCTCCCACAATAGCAACCTTCAGGCCCGAAAGTTTCCCCTTTTTCTCCCAGATGGTGAACATATCCAACAGCCCTTGCGTGGGATGCTCGTGAGTTCCATCCCCAGCATTAACTATGGAGGCACTTATTGTTCTGGCAAGAATCTGGGGAGCTCCTGCCATGGAATGGCGAATCACCACGAAGTCGGCCTTCATTGCTTCTAAAGTTTTTGCCGTATCGATTAGACTTTCGCCTTTGGCCACGCTGGAGTTTGAGGCGGAAATATTCAAAACATCGGCGCTCAACCTCTTGGCTGCTAGCTCGAAAGAAATTCTGGTTCTCGTCGAGGGCTCGTAGAAGAGAAGCACCACCGTCTTACCCCGTAAAGGAGGAACCTTCTTTACCGAGCGGGTAAACAATTCCTTAAATGGCTTGGCTGTCTCTAGAATTAGATCTATCTCTTCTTTGTCCAGATATTCCAGGCCGAGCAAATCCTTATTTTTCAACCGCATTTATGACTCCTCTCTTACAACCACGCTGTCTTCGCCGTCCACTTCCTTCAAATTCACCGAGATAAGCTCTTTCTTAGAAGTGGGATAGGTTTTGCCTACAAAGTCGGGCTGGATGGGAAGTTCCCTAAGACCCCTATCGATTAGCACTGCCAATTTTATGACTTTGGGCCGGCCGAAATCTATCAGTTCATCGAGGGCAGCCCTTACAGTCCTTCCGGCAAAGAGAACATCGTCAACGAGGACTACTTTCTTATCGGTAATATCGAAAGGAATTTTTGTTTCCTTAACCAGAGGCTGATGTGCTATCGAATCCACATCATCGCGGTAGAGAGTGATGTCCAGAGCCCCCACGGGCACTTCCTTCTTCTCAATACTCTCTATCTCCCTGGCAATCCGCTTGGCAAGATGGACTCCCCTGGTCTGAATGCCCACAATAACAAGGTCTTTTATTCCGCAACTCTTCTCCACAATTTCGTGAGCCATCTTCTTTATTGTCCGGGAAATTTCCTTTGCATCCATTATGGCTTTCTTGTTTCGGGATACCACCATATCCTCCCTGCTTCTTATCTTATAGGAATCTCAAATCACCACTTAAATTTTTCCGCATCCAAATATACCATAAATAGTCTAAAAAGTCAAACTTTTCTTCCGCTGGAGTAGCGAGACTTGTTTCGCGATTAGTTATCGCAGAGCTGGAGTAGCGAGACTTGTCTCGCGATTAGTTATCGCAGAGCTGGAGTAGCGAGACTTGTCTCGCGATTAGTTATCGCAGAGCTGGAGTAGCGAGACTTGTCTCGCGATTAGTTATCGCAGAGCAAGCTCTGCTACTCCAAAATAAACAAAGGGACAGTCCCCTTTTTCCAGGGGGACAGTCCCCTTTTTTGCCAATCTATCAGGTAATCATTGATATCTGTTTTGAATTAACCCTGTCCCTTTATTTAACATCTCAAGAAAAGTCTCCACAACTTTCGGATCGAACTGCGTTCCACTATTTTCTCTCAACTCTTTAATTGCTCTCTCTTTAGAATATGCTTTCCTATACGGTCTTTCTGATAACATAGCATCAAAGGCATCAGCTACAGCCATTATCCTTGCTCCTATATCTATTTCCTCATCTCTGTAGTGGCTGGGATAACCTTTCCCATCATATCTTTCGTGATGCTGCTTGACCATATCAATTACTCCGTTAAGGAAAACAATCAGAGGAGCCAGTATTTCAGCGCCTTTAACCGAATGGAGCTTTATTTCTTCCCATTCTTCATCAGTTAATTTATCGGGCTTGAGAAGGATAAAGTCGTGCACTCCAATCTTACCAATATCGTGTAAATGGGAAGCCTGCCTGATAAGCTCTACCCGCTCAGGAGGGAGTTTCATCGCTTCAGCAATAGCTACAGCGTATTCAGCCACCATCTCCGAATGTCTCCTGGTATAATGGTCACGCGCATCGATAGTAGCTGCTAAGGTGGTAATGGTGCGCATATAAAGATTGCTTAAACTCTTGTAAAGTCTAACATTTTCGATAACTATAGCCACCTGAGCAGCTATCTGCTTGAGCAATCGAAAGTCTTCCTGATTAAAGATTCTTCTCGACTTTTTATTGTTTACATTGATAACTCCTATAACCTTATCCTTTATAGCCAAAGGAACACTCATTAGAGATTTATTATAATACTTCTCCTCACTTCTCTTAGCAAAGTGAGTCTCTTTCTCAATATTTTTCACCAAAATTGGCCTATTATGTTTTACTACCCAGCCCGAAATCTTATTTCCCACTTCAAGTTCTGTCTCCTTCAAAATTTTTTGTTCCAGTCCCTTAGCACATTCAACTGACAACTTGCCAGTCTTATCATTTATTAAGAGGATAGAGCATATTTTCACGTTCAGAATCGAACCCACCTTTTCCACGATTACCTTTAAAACATCCTCCATCTTCAACTTATTTGAAACATCTCTTTCTATCCTGTAGAGAAAAGATAGTGCCTTCGTCTTCTGACTCACTTTTCTTGATAACTCTTTCCTGAGTTCTATCAGCTTACTATTGGTATTAACCAACTCCGAGGTCTTCTCTCCCAACTCTTCTCCCAGCTCTCTTATTCTTCTGGCTAAATCTTCCTTCCCCATTACTGACTCCTCGTAGAAACCCTCCCTCAAAAATTCCCTCACCTGAAAAATAAAAAACCGAATTACCAAACCTTAATAATCTTTGATAATTCGGCTATAATCTATTTTTTGAACTCATGGCCCCTCTCCTAGTAAAACTAGATAGAAGTCGACTTTTATTCCCCGGCGCACACTCCTCCTCTTTTTCTTCTAAAAAGTTTATATCCAAAATATAACATTTGTGTAAAGAAATTGTAAATTTTTTGTAAATTTTCCCAGAACCCACTTAGGAATTAACAAAAAATTAACATTTTCTTAACCTATTCATAACATAACCCGTGTATAATATTATTGGAACGAGAAAATGGAGACAGGTGAAATGAAAAAAGAGAGATTATTGATGGTATTGTTATTATGTTTGCTATTTGGAACCAGAGTGGCATTAGCAAAAGCAGTGACAGGAGTGGCAATTGTAAACCAGGCAATAGGGGTGAGGCAATTGGGTATGGGAGAAGTAGCCACAGGTCTATCAGATGATGCAGCAGCTATGTATTATAACCCGGCAGGTATTGCCACAGTAAGGAACATAGAACTTAATGCCATGTATCATCAAAACATAATTGATACACGCAATGAAGCGCTAAACCTGGTTTATCCCTTGAAGGGAGGGCTACTCTTAGGTAACGAAGCAAGTATCGGCATAGGAGTACTTGCCTATCAAGGAGGAGATTTTGAGTGGATTCAGTTAAATCCAGATGAAACAATAAAGTCGAGGGAAACATTAAAAGCAGAGAGCGACTATCAGATAGGGCTATGTTACGCTCAAGAGATAGCCAGGTTTTCAGGAAATACCTATGCAGGAGTAATGGTGAAGTGGATTCAATCAACATTAGTGGAGGAATACAAAGCAGGGGCATTGGGGATAGATGTGGGAGTTTTGCATAAGGTAGGAGGGTTGGGCCTGGGAGTGGCGCTACAGAACATGGGGACAGGAATGAAGTTCATAGAGGAAGCAGATAGTCTGCCCCTTACCATAAGATTAGGAGGAAGTTATGAGAAAAAGATAGGCAGGATAGTAAAGATGGTAGTAGGGATAGATGGAATAAAGGTACTGAAGGACGATATCAGATACAACTTAGGAGGGGAATGCTGGATAGGGGATATGTTAGGGATAAGAGGAGGGTATAAGATAAATGATGACAACAAGGTTAGTATAGGAGCAAGTATAAGGTATAAATGGGTGCAGTTGGATTACGGGTATAGGATGATGGATGTATTGGACAATACCCACCAGGTGGCAATCACCTTACGCATGGGCTCTCCTGAGACAAGTAAAAAAGCAAAAGTGAGGCAGATGAAAAAGCATTACATAAGAGCAACGACGTATTACAAGAAAAGGATGTATAAAGAAGCGATAGTGGAGTGGGAGAAGGTATTAAAGATAGACCCGAATCATAAACAATCAAAAGAAGCGATAGAGAAAGCAAAAAAGAAAATGGAACAGACGGCAAAGAAATGATAGGAAAGAAAAGATGAAAACAAAATTACACATACTCTTTATCATAGCTTTAAGCCTGCTGTGGCTGATATTGCCGCAAGTTGTGTGTCGGGGCCCAACCTATTATCTTGATGCTGCAAATGGTAATGATAGCAATATGTATGAAGTCTATAGCGTAGATGATGCTGGTAACAAGAGTGTGTCAGCGGAAATAGGGGCCTTTTCTACCGCATCAGATTCTCACAATATAACAATTGGTCCTAACAATGAATTAATAATAGGCGGAGAAAAGTTCTTTCCGATATTTGTCTGGAATCAGAGGATTTCAGGATTAAATTATCTCAAAAATTTGGGCATAAATACTATAGTAGGTTACGACGGCGGTGATGGACCTGTCATTAATTGGCTTGACGCAGGACAGGCAAGAGGTATTTATATGGTACCTCACGTTAATTACCTTGATGCAACTACAGCAGACCATCCCGCATTGTTAGCAGCGCTTATTTGTCACGAACCTGAGTTAGGATCAGCAGGCCCAAAGGAATATCCAAGTGAAATACAAGCGAGAGAAGATAATTTCAAAAGCCAATTTCCGGGAATACCAACGATTAATTTACTTACAGCATGCTTTTATGATTATTACAGATCTCGTATCTCATGGATGAACGGAGATTATTCTTGGTATGACCAGTATATGGCACTGGGAGATATAATATCTTATGACCATTACCCCATAACAGGGTGGAATAAACCGGAAAGAATATATGAGCTTGGAGCAGCAACCAATGAGGCTTATGTTGCTTATCTGTCTAAAAGTAAACCCGTCTGGCCAATCATTGAGGCCTCGGATCAAGACCTAAGCTGGACAGCTCCTGAAACAAGAGGTCCTTATGATTATGAGATGAGGGCAGAAGCCTGGCTATCGATCGTGAATGGAGCAAAAGCAATTGGCTACTTTACAATAGCATTCAACCCATTTAGTTACAATAGGTTAACTCCACAAATAGAGGCTGAGATGATCAGAACAAATTCACAGATCACTGGTTTGAAGGACATCGTCTTAGCAGAAGACCCAACAGATGTCAGTGTAAATGTCACCGCAACAAATGGTTTAACCGTTCAAACAATGGTCAAGAAATATAATAATAAGATTTACATTTTTGCTGTTGAAGGTGACAGTAGTTACGATTATACTGACAGGAAAAGCGGTGTTGCTACATTTACCGTAAACAGAATCCTCCAAGATGCTTATGTTACTGTCTATGATGAATCAAGAGCATTGCAAGCAACAGGCAATAACTTTACAGACACATTTGACGAATTAGGAGTGCATATTTATATAACCGATTTGGGTAGCCCCGTAAATCAGGCTCCCACAGCCAACGCTGGATCGGACCAGACGCTAATTGACGAAGACAACGATGGAGAAGAGCAGGTCACCCTTGACGGCTCAGCTTCACGAGACCCGGATGGTACAATTGTAAGCCTTATCTGGAGTGAAGGCAATTCACAGCTTGCTAATGGTATAAATCCAACGGTAACCCTATCCACTGGAGAACATTTAATTACACTAACTGTCGCCGATGATGGAGGGTTAACAGATACTGATACAGTAACCATTAAAGTGTTAAGAGAAGATAAAGAATTCGGAGAACTACCAGCAGATTGTTATAACAATCTGTTTAATCCATTAAAAGGAGAAAAAGCAATAATCGTAGTGGAATTATCAAAACAAGCTCAGGTAAGATTAGATCTTTATAATGCAAGAGGCCACAGAATAAGAGAACTCGCAAATGAAGAAAAAGAAGCAGGGACACACAAGTACTACTGGGATGGTAGAAGTGGCAATGGCGATGTCGTTGGTTCTGGATTATATTTTGTCCATATACAGGTGGGAGACTATAAGAAGACAAAGAAGATTGTTGTGGTGAAGTGATGCACATAGAGCATGAACCAGAACAAAGTTCGGTCGGCGGTTAGCGAAAATGAGTAATTTGGAAAGAATCGAAAACATAAAATTGAACACCGAGCATAGGTAAATGGGGGCGGGTAAAATGAAAAAAGAGAGATTATTGATGACAGAAGACAGAAAACAGAAAACTTGTAAGAAGCATTTTCTCGCTACTCGCTACTCGCTACTCGCTACTCGCTACTTTAATCTTAATATGGTTTCTACTGCCCCAGACTGTGGTCTTGGCATATACTATTACCGCATCTGCGGGCGCTGGCGGAAGTATTAGTCCCAGTGGAGCGGTATCGGTAAATGACGGTGCAGATGTCACCTTCACTATCATGCCGGACAACGGTTATGTGGTTGCTGATTTAGCAATTGGAGGGTT
>DATKVN010000010.1 GCA_035530055.1 bacterium
TTTGAAGAAAAGAGTTTATCTATCATAAACTACCTCCATATACATCTTGTAGTCAATTATATACAATTTGTAGTCAATTGTCAAACAAGTTCTGGGGACACAATGCTTAATTGTTCTTTTATTTTTACTCGTTTTCCCAGAAGTCTTCGGCTTCTTTTTCCATCTTCTCAAGCCTGGTGTAATAATCAGGAAATTCGTTGAGGTGCGCGAGGGTGATTTTGCCGGTCATCAAGGCATTGTCGTTGGTAACATTTGTTTTTGGGTCACGGGTTCCGTGCTCCAGTTCTACATCTAATCCCGCGCGAAACTGCTCCACATCGAATTTGTCCCACTTAATCCCTAACTTTTCTCCAATTTCCTTTGCTTCTTTTGCCGTGAAGGGTTTTCTCTTTTCCATTTCTTAGCACCCCTTTTGTTTTATTTTCTGGGAACACAATACTTAATTATCTTACTTGAACCCCTTTTTTCCCCATCGGGTCAACAATTAACTATTGTGCCCCACAATTTATTAAACCGTTCAAAAACCTTATTGAGTTGGAAACGTTCCCCTAAACGGATGACAGGTATTAAATCTGTTGCTACTTGGTGTTGCAGTAACTTAACCGCATCTTTATCCAAACCAAAGTTATGTCTATAATCACCATTATAACCTTCCTCTTCAAGTTTCTTTTTAAATATAGTAAGAAATCGTTTGTTATGAAAATCAAACTTAGTTTCTGCTATACACCATAAATCATAATAATCACGGATTGCTAAATCTTTCCTTGTGATTGCAGCCTTAAGTTTCTCTGCAACTGTTTCATTTAGAGAAAGGGATAGTATTTTATTTCTAGGGATTAAATCTTCGCCTGTAAAAGGGTCCTTATAAAAATGTTTAATCACATTATAAACAGGCTTATCCATAGGCATTTGCCTTAGTGAGATTTCAATCTTTATATTCTCTTCTTTTCCTGTAATAAGAGAAGGGTGCGAAATTTCAAAAATATATTGTTAAGATAATAATCTTTCTCTACAATTGCTGGTCTGAAATTATGTTTTCTTGCCAGCACAGGAATTAAACTTTTGAGCTTTTCCCTATTCGTTAACAATGATTCTCCAATCTTTATTAATTTTCCCTTTCCGAGAAGAATTTGCTGGGTTCAATGCAACAAACGTCTTTTCATTGCCTATTGTCTCTTTTAGTTTTTTTAGTTGTGGTATGTTACGATTCAATTTTTCTAAAATATACCCGGCTCTTTTTCTAACGGAAATTACTGGAAAAGAAATAAGATATTTTATAAATTTATCAATATTGATTTGCTTTAAATTAGCCGCCAACACCTTCTTCACATTCTCAAATGACCCTATAGGATTGTATATAAAATCTACAAGGGTTCGTTCTTTATCACTTATACACACAGCCTCTTCATCTATTCTTATTCTTTTAATACCATAATACTTTCTCTTATTTATTTTAACCGCTTTATATCTCACATTACCTATTATCTTTGTACATGATCTCTTAGTATTTAATACAAATATTGTTTGGGGAATCTGTTCTGTAAAACCCCAATAGTTATACATAGTGAAATACCCAATATAATAAGGCACATCCACCATCCACAATTTAGCGGTAACAAATTCATTGGGTGTCCATAGCTGATTAGGTGCTTTTATAGGTACAACAATATATTTGCCTCTTTGGAGTTGAATAAGACGTCCTTTTCTTGTAAGTTTATCTAAAATATTAGCCGCTTTTTTAAAATTTCCAAAAAGCTTTTGGGTAAATTCTTTTGTGATGAGCTTTCGTTTCTCAAACTCAGCCCGAGAGATTAAATAGAGTTCATCTTTAGAAAGGCTTCTATACCCAAGGTTCATTTTGTTATTGTTTTTCATTTTTTTAATTCTCAAATATTAAGAATTGATTAAACGATATACATTATATAATTTATACCCTTTCATGTCAAATGAGTTCTGGGAACACAATACTTAATTATCTTACTTGAACCCCTTTCCCTGCAGCCGGTCAATAATTAAGTATTGTGTCCCCGAATTTAGGTCCTCTTATTGAACTCAAAGACTGCGATACTTAACATTACCAGAGCAAAAGTGGTAAGATACAGAAAATCCATGTAAAGCGGAAAAACTTTTATCCCTAAAATAAATCTTCTTAAGAAGTCTACCCCATATGTTAAAGGATTCAAACGGACAGCAATATTTATCAAAAAGGGGAGATTATCAATGGGAAATATTGCACCACTTAAGAAGAACATAGGCATAATTACAAAGTTGGAGATTACGCCAAAGCCCTCAAAAGAAGTCATCCTTGCGGCAATAACAATACCAAGGCTGGTACAAACAAAGGCGACGAAAAACATCAAAGGTAGAAGTAAGAAAAGATGGGGTAAAGGGATGCTTATTTTGATAAACGGCGCGAAGGCTAAAACAAAAAGTCCCTCGATAAAAGCGACTGTTGAGCCACTTAAGGTCTTGCCGAGCACAATGGAAGTGCGCGGTATCGGGGCAACGAGAATTTCTCTTAAAAACCCAAATTCCCTGTCCCAGATAATGCTTATGGTTGACTGCATTGCCGCAAAGATAAGATTCATTGCAATAATTCCCGGAAAAATAAAATGAGTATAAGATATCCCGTGCACATTAAAAACAGCCCTTAAACCTGTGCCCATAATCAAAAGCCAGAGTATCGGTCGGGAAATAGACCCTAACAATCTTATTCTATCCCGGAAATGGCGGATAAGGTCTCTCAACCAAATCATTCGTATAGCATCGAAATCCATAGGGGTTACCTCAATTTCCTTGAGCGCACAATATGACCCAAATGTTCTTTGAAACTGGCTTCTTCCTCGCGGATACCATGGTTAGTAAGTCTTAAAAATACCTCATTCAAACTACTCAAGCTGAACTCATTTTTTAATTGACGGGGGCTGTCGAGAGCGATGATTTTGCCATAATCAATAATTGCTACACGCTGGCAGATTTCTGCCTCGTCCATATAGTGCGTGGTGAGAAACATGGTTATTCCTTCTTCCTTTGATAGGTTTAACAGGTAATCCCAGATATACTGTCTTGTTTGCGGGTCTAAGCCAATGGTTGGTTCATCCAGGAATAGAATCTTAGGATGATGCATAAGGCCCCGAGCAATTTCCAGCCTTCTTCTCATTCCGCCTGAAAATGTGCGGACAATAGAATCTTTCTTGGAATAGAGCCCCACCATATCCAGAACTTCCTTGATGCGCTCTTTTCTTGTCTTTCGGGGTATATGGTAAATCATCCCATGAAAATTTAGGTTTTCGTAAGCAGTAAGCCGTTCATCCAGACTGGGGTCCTGAAAAATGATGCCAATAGACTTTCTTACCTCATCGGGAGAAGTTACTACATTAAATCCATTTACAATTGCCTCTCCGCTGGTAGGCAGAAGGAGGGTGCAGAGAATATTTATAGTTGTTGTTTTTCCCGCGCCATTTGGCCCTAAGAAACCAAAAATCTCGGTAGCTTTCACTGCAAATGAGATATTGTCCACTGCCCGAAAATTACCGAAATCCCTTGATAAATTCTTAACCTTGATTACTTCTTCATTCATATCCTTTACCTTTCGGCTATCCGAACTGTAATCTTTCTATTTAAGAGAGCCTGCTTTTTCGCCGGCGAGGTAGCCGGTGGAAAAAGCCTTCTGGAGATTATATCCGCCACTAGGGGCGGAACCGTCTATGATTTCGCCGGCAAAATATAAGCCGGGAACAATTTTTGATTCCATTGTCCGGGGATTTATCTCTTTTGTGGAGACGCCACCATCAGTGACCATTGCCTCTTCCAGACGTAAGGAGCCAATAATGGTTAAAGGTAAGGCTTTCAATAAATCTATTATCCGTGGTCTTTCTTTCTGGGTAATCTGATTTCCTCTATTTTCCGGCTCTATGTCTGATAGACGAATGAATACAGGAATTAATCTCTGGGGTAAAAGACCTTTCATAATATTCTTTATCTGGCTTTTTCCCCTGGCATTGAACTCATTTAGTAATCTCTTTTCAATCTGTTCGGGTCTCAATCCTGGCTTGAGGTCGATAAGGAGACGGACTTCTTTATGCTTTTCGAGGACGGAGACGATTTCCTTGCTTAAATCGAGTATCAGCGGTCCAGAGACTCCAAAATGGGTAAACAAAAGTTCGCCTACAGCAGAACGTGTCTTCTTCTTGCCATATTCAAAGGTAATGCGGATGTTTTTCAATGTAAGTCCCTGTAGCTCCTTTACCCATAATTCTTTTGTTTTTAAAGGCACGAGACCTGGTTTTAAAGCGGCGATAGTATGTCCAAATTTTTTGGCGAGACGAAAACCGTCGCCGGTAGAACCTGTTACCTTATAGGAAGCTCCCCCTGTTGCCAATATGACTTTTCTGGCACTCACCCTCTTATTGCCTTCCAGGTGCAATAGGAATAAGCTGTCCTTTTTTTCTAAATCCACTAACCGCATATTGTAGAGTACTGAAACATTACCTTCTCTAAGAGACCTTTTTAAAACTTCTACAATAGATTGGGCATTGTCCGTGACTGGGAACACGCGGGCCTGCCTTTCTATCTTCAGCCTGAGGCCTTTTGATTCAAAAAAATCTATCAAATCCTGATTGAAAAAACTATAAAGTGCTGGTTTCAAGAACTGACCCGTTTCGCCAAACTTCTCCACAAATTTTTCTATCGGCGCGATATTCGTAACATTACACCTTCCCTTTCCGCTGAGGATGATTTTTCTACCGAGACAGTCATTTCTCTCTATTAAAACCACATTTTTCTTAAGCTGTCCAGCCCGAATTGCCCCCATAATCCCCGCTGGACCTCCACCAATGACGGCAATATCGTATATTTCTTTAGCCAACCTATCTTTTTCCTTTTCTTTACCAGGGGTATGTCTGTGGAAGAAAGCCTCATTATTCCTGGCTTGTCAACGACCCTGGTGACTTGTGGTTTCCTCTTCCAGCTTCAATAGCTTTGTCACCTAAAGTTACTACTTGCTCTACTTTTTTTCTTCGGAGATAGATACTATTTTATTGTAGACTTCTTTGAAGTCATTTGTCTTACAATTATAATCCACAATTTTCGAGAAAGATTCATCCGATGAGTTAAAAGCGAGGGAGTAGCCTGAGCGTCTCGCCAGGGATATATCTCCGTGGCTATCGCCCACGCAGATCACTTCCTCTGGTTCTACCCGGAACTTCTTCACTATTTTTCTCAGAATTCTCCCTTTTGCTCCGTGGGTTATATTTATTTTGACCTTTCCCGTAAGAATACCTTTTGTGGAAATCAATTTATTGGATAAGACGTAATCAAATTTTAGCTCTTTCTTTATTCTGTCGGCTATATACTGAAGACCTGTAGAGATAGCAGCCAGTTTGAAACCCATTTTTTTGAGCCTCCTTATGTACTGCGCTGCGTTTTTGGCATAGGGGACTTTTTTGAAAATTTCTCTTATCTTTTTTTCCGGTAATCCCTTCCAGTGAGCCGCGTCAAATTCACAGAATTTTCTGTAACTTATCTTTCCGGCAAGAAACTTCTCCTGATAGCGATATGCCTGCTTATGCCACAATCCGAGTTTTTCATGGATATATCTCCAGGAGCTTATGTGTTTGGCTATCGTACCGTCAATATCAAAAATTATAAGTTTGTAATTCATTCTTTTGCCCTGCCTGCTAACTGCCCGCAGGCAGCCTGTATATCTTTCCCCTTTGATTCTCTGAGAGTTGCATTTACTCCTCTCTTAATAAGTTTATTCATAAATATATTCGTCTCTTTTCTTCCTGTGGACTGAAAGTTCAAGGTGGGAATTGCGCTATAGGGTACCAGATTCACCTTTGCTTTCAATTTTTTCGCTATTGCCGCAAGCTTATCTGCATCTTCCAGAGAATCGTTCTTATCCTTTATTAAAATATATTCAATGGTAATCATTCTTCCCGTAGCATCTATCAGGTCCTGGCACGCCTTAATAAGTTTTTCTAATGGATACCGTTTATTAATCGGCATAAGCGCATCTCTCAGGTTATTGTTTGTAGCGTGGAGGGACACAGATAGATTCACCTGGAGGCTCAAATCCTGGAGTTTCTTCATTCCCGGGATTATTCCACATGTGGAAATAGTAATCCTTCTTGCTCCTATGGCCATTCCTTCCGGGTCGTTCATTATCATAATAGCTTTGCAAACATTCTCGTAGTTGTCCAGGGGCTCTCCCATACCCATAAGCACATAATTCGTTATCTTGTGCTTAAGATTGTGTTGCAAAAACAGTATCTGGTTTGTAATTTCTGCTGGCGTAAGATTTCTTATAAAGCCTATAAACCCGCTGGCACAGAAGGAGCAAGCAAATTTACAGCCAACCTGAGTAGAAAGGCATATTGTTTTTCTATTTTTTGCATAAATAAGGACGCTTTCTATGAAATTTCCGTCCGCGAGTTTAAAAAGAAATTTTTCAGTACCGTCAGTTGACTTAAGATGCTGGGAAAGCTCAAGAGCGCTTATGTAATAGTTCTCGCCAAGTTTATCTCTAAGCGTCACTGGTATATTGTCCATTTCGTGAAAATCGTGGACGCCTCTTCGATAAAGCCAGGAGAATATCTGGTTGGCTCTATAGCGTGCTTCGTGCATCTCCACAACTGTTTTTTTAAGTTCTTCCAATGTCAAATTCCTGATATCATTCTTACCCATATTCTGCGATTTTTGACCTTAATATCTAATTGTCTTTCTTTCAATTCCCAGGAGCGGTTTTATGCCAATCATACTGAAAAAGAGCTGATTACTCTTGGTTTCTTCGACAGGTCTCACTTCTCTCAATTTCAGTGGCATAAAAATACCAACCATAATTCTTAACGTGGAAGATATTAAGAAAAGCGTTAAGATTTTGTACCCAAAAAGAGGCGGTAGTCTCTGCAATAAAAATCCGCCAAGAAGTGCGCCACCAGCGAGCGCTAATCCATTGAGTACATTAAAATACGATATGCAGCGGGTTCGTTTTTCAGGAGTTACTGCATCGTAGATAAAATTGGTTGTACAAAGGTTAAATCCTGCCCATAAAAATCCAGAGAATACTTGAGCGAAAATCAGGAATGCCGGGTTACGGTTAAAAATCCACATTAATGGAATTACTCCAATTAAGGGGGATGTAAATTTAATAATTTTCAGGTTGCCAATTCTGTCTGCATGTCTGCCCCACCGTCTAATCATAATGTAAACCGTAAGAGTTGCAGCAATGGTGATAATGATATAAAGAATGTAACTAAAATGTAAATCCTTAAGCATTAGTACTGCAAAAAATGGAGCTGCCAAATTAACAGAGAAATTCATCATAGATACGAACAGAACAAATTTTGCAAAATTGCTCTCTTTTATTCGAGCCAGGAAATCAAATAAAGTAAATTGATTTTCTTTCCCGTGGTTCAAAGGTGGTTCATACATTCTTGTTAAAAAATACCAGGACATCATCCTGAATATGAACGCAAGACCAAAAATAAGCGTAAAGCCATAAAATATGTTAACTCCTTTCATCTTCTGAAGAATGAATCCAGCTATTAAGGCTGCGGCGACTGTTATGAACCCCAGTGTCCTGTTCCTCCAGCCAAAATATGTTCCTCTCTTGTTTTCATCCACCAGGTCTGACATTAGGCTTCCCCATGCAGGGGTGGCAAGTGCTCCAAATGATGTAAACAGAACTACATATACTATAAAAGTAACTGGTTTCCCTCCACCTGACAAAGCCATAATTGCCATTGGCAATAACATAAGCGCATGAAGTAAAACAAAGATGTTGATAGTCTTCTTCCGCGACTTCAGGCGCTCGGTAAGGTCAGCACTTTTAACCTGTATCAGAGATGCAAAGAAATTAGGAAGAGCGCTCAGCATTCCTATATGTTTTGCTGTGGCGCCTAACAAGAGTAAAAATGGAGTGAGATATTCCTGGGTAAAGCCAGTCATTCCACTGGCAAATATCCCGTCGGAAAACGAAAATTTTAAACTTTTATTTTTCTTATTATCGTTTTGATTTGTCATATGTCAAATTCCGGGGAAATTCCGGGGACACAATACTTAATTATCTCACTTGAACCCCTTTCCCCGCATCCAGTCAATAATTGAGTATTGTGTCCCCCGAATTTATTAGACTTATTTTAATCCCTTTATTAAACTTTCTATCGTATCAACAAAATCTATTGCATTTTTATAAACCTTTTCAGCATCTTTTTGCGCAATAACTGCATCGGCCTTATACTGTGCTGTATTTCTTTTGGATTTCGTGGCCCACATTCTATTAACATATTTCTCATCAAGCCTTTTTGCAGATTTTATCTTCTTGATGTCCTCTGATTCTATAGCTTTTCCTTTGAAAACAAAATGATATTCTAAACCCTCGATAAGGCTTTCATGGCTTTGGGCTTTTATCCCTATTGCGGCCAACGCAGCTGTTGCCGCATGAAACATTGCATAATATCCACAGCTTATAGTCCAATCATGTCCGATATAATCGGCACTTACTTTTAGTCTTTTCTTGCTCTCTTTATCTTCCGAAACCTCCATAAGCAAAGAACCTGTCTCAATATTATGCCTTGCTTTATCAACATGATATTTTACTAGTGCTGTAATCGTAGGGTCTACTTTTAAATCGCCATTATCAAAATAACCTTTTACTTTTATTTTTAGCATTTCTTTCTTCAAATCACTCATTTTATTACCTCCAATATCAGTTCCCAAAATTTCTCTGCACCAAACAATATTATTTTATTTTTTAAGATCTCCTTGGCTACATTATGCTCCTTATCTTTTAACATTGCTAATAAATTTGTTGGCTCAGAAACCAAAGGGTTTATTTCGACACCAAAACCTTTTGACAAGGCGACACATTCCATATCAATAATTTCATCATATTTCTTTTTTGAAGGGACAAGGATAAAAAGGTCGATATCACTTTTTTTAAAGTCGGTCCCTTTAGCCAAAGATCCAAATAGAACGACAGAAAGTAAGTTAAAATCTGTCTTTTTAGGTAACTCCGAAAGAAGCTTTTCAACTACAAAAAAAATCTTGTCTCTTTTCTTTAGAAAATCTTCAGCTATCTGATTTGATATTTTAACAAAGCTTGTTTTTACCTCTGGATTTTTATAGTTAGGCCTACAATATTTACGGTTTGAACGCTGTTCAATAATTAAAATCTCTTTATCTTTCAATTCTTCAACTTGTCTGTACACATAACTGTAAGAAATGTTTGTTTTTGTAGCTAACTCGTTTATTGTAAATTGCGCATATACGTCATCATAGAATAGCTTTACTATTTTATCTTGCATTTTTAACCTCCATTATCACTTTTGGTGATAATATTATCACTAAAAGTGATAGATGTCAAGCGAAATTTTACGGGGGGAAACAGGCTTTGCCTATTTCGGGTTGGTGGGGTATTTTCCTTTCCGGCTGCTTTTTAGCAGCAACTAGGGAGTTGATGCAGCGGTCCCGAAGAATATCTACACTGAATTTCTTCATTCGGGAACGCAAAAACATCAAAATCGCCCCCGCCATCGGCGGGGCTTTGGCCCAAAAAAGAATTTCTTTTTTTCTTTTTGCCCCCTTTAATTTCTTGTTTTCAGAAACAGAAAAGAAACTGCAATGTCAAAAGAATCAAAAACTTACAAAAATATGCCAAAAAAAATCTACATCCGTACCTTCGGTTGAACCTTGGTTTGTTCTTTACAAATTGTCTCACTCGTTCATCAATTCCACCCTGATAAGCTTAACCAAATTAGATAATTATTTAAGCATTTTTAACCTTTTTTTCTCTCAGCCAAAAGAATAACATGTTTTAACTCTTCTTCGCCTTTTGCCTCAAGCCACTTCTTCTCAAATTCAGGATTCTGAACAATTTGAGCAATAGCAGCTAAAATTTTTAGATGTAAAACACGTTCGCCAGAAGAACCGACAAGAATAAACGCAATATGAACTAACTGATCATTAGGGAAAATAATCCCCGTTTTTGCTCTAACCAAAATGACTTTAGCAATATTTTTCGCTCCGACAAAGATATGTGGAATAGCTAACCCTTTTCCAATTACTGTGCTTGATTCCGTCTCTCTTTTAACAAATTTCTTGAATAATTCTTCAGAATTTACATTTAGATCCCTACTTAGCATGACTGAAACTTCTTTAAAAAAAACTTCCATTTTTAAAGGGGAATCTATATCTAAAACCCTCCCTTCTTCAATAAGTCTCTGGAATTTATCGCCCAGAATCCCTTCTCGCTGGATAACTATCTCTTTTAACTCCGTTAGAAGACTGTCTGAGACTAATTCTTTATCCCTAGCAACCAATCTTTCTAAAACATATATGAGAGCTGTGTTTTGAGCTGCTCTTTTTTGCGCATATACTTTGTACCAGACAACTCCCAAAAGAAGAAAAATAGTAGTCAGAAAAATAATAAACGAGCCCATTTCTATTAAAAGAAAAATTCCTCCTAATACCCCTAAAATCTGCATATAAGGATAAAAGGGTGCATAGAATTTTGGCCTGTAGCTTAGAAGCTTGCTTTCTCTGAATAAGATAAGGGTCAGGTTGGCGAATATATAAAGTAAAATCAACACAGTGGAGGCAACTTTGACCAGTAATTCCAGCTTTAAAAAATAAATAGCCAAAACCATAAAAGCGCCGGTAAAGAAAATAGCGATATGAGGGGTTTTGAATTGGGAGCTTATTTTTTGAAAAACGGCGGGTAAAAGCTTGTCCCTGCTCATACTCAAAGGGTATCTTGAAGCAGTCATAATCCCTGCGTTAGCAGTAGAAATAAAGGCCAAAAATGCGCCTATACTTATAATAATTTTTAAAACATTTCCACCAAAGGCTCCTGCCCCGTCTGAGATCGGAGTAAGAGTACCTTTTAGGTTCTCGGGACTTAAAACCCCTATAGTTACAAAGATAACCAAAGCATAAAAAATAGAGGTTACAATAAGAGAAAGTATCATGCCTAGAGGTAAATTCCTGCCTGGATTTTTTACTTCCTCAGCTAAAGCCACTACTTTAGTCAATCCCCCATAGGAAATAAAGACAAAGCTTGCTGTCGCAAGCAAAGAATTCAGCCCTTTAGAAAAGAATGGCGAAAAATGTCCGAAATCGACAGCTCTCATACCCCAGACAACATAGCTGATAAGTATACCTAATAGGCCAACAACTAACCACACCTGAAATCTTCCAGCTTCTTTTACTCCTATTAAATTCAAGATTATAAAAAATAAACAACAAATGAGTGCAACGATATGTATTGGAATATGAGTCATTATCGTTAAATACGCACCCATACCCAACAAAGCAAAGGCCCCTTTCAGGCTCAAAGAAAACCAGGTACTAAAACCAGCTATTGTTCCCAATAGCGGACCAAATCCTCTCATGATATAGAAATAATCTCCGCCGGCCTTGGGCATCGCTGTAGTCAATTCTGCCATACTCAAAACCGTAGGGATACAAAACACACCCGCTATTATGTAAGATAGAATAACCGCAGGCCCCGCTTTAGCATAAGCTAATCCGGGCAAAATAAACAAGCCCGAACTCATCATTGCCCCTGTCGCTACACAGAAAACATCTAAAAGAGTAAGTTCTCTTTTTAGACTTCTCTCCATTTAAGCATTCTCCTTATTTTTGCCCGTGGTCTCAAATATTTGTACAACTCGCCTAACCATAATACCGAAGACGAAAAAATGATTATAATGAGTATTTCTAATAAACCTAAGGGCACAAATTGAAATACGCCTTGGAAAAATGGGACATAAAGTACCATGGCTAACAGAAAAACAGAAGCTATAAGAGATGCGACTATAAAATTATTGCTAAAAAGACCTATCTTGAAAATAGATCTTTTAAGTGAACGCATATTTAAAACATTAAATAATTGAGTGAATGCCATAACAGTAAATGCCCCTGTCCTTGCCTTTTCTATTCCGCTTGGCAAATAGGCATTAAAAATAATTAATGTAAAAATAACCATAATACCGGCCATGATGAGAATGAAAGGGATGATTTCTTTTGATAAAATATTTTCTTTTGCCTTTCGTGGAGGTTCTTCCAAAACGTCCTCATGACTTGGTTCAGCAGCTAAGGCAACATCGCTAACCCCATCAGTAACCAAATTGAGCCATAACAACTGAGTAGGTAGCAATGGCAATGGAAGGCCAAGAAGCATTGTAGTTATAATACTTATACTTTCTGCAAAATTAGTAGTGATTAGAAAAGAACTTGCCTGTCTTGTATTCGTAAAAACAGTTCTTCCTTCTTCTATTGCATTCACAATAGAAGAAAAATTATCATCAGCAAGCACAATTGCGCTTGATTCCCTTGCTACATCAGTACCAATTATACCCATGGCAACTCCGATATCCGCTCTTTTAAGTGCAGGTGCATCATTAACCCCGTCCCCTGTCATGGCAACAATATGGCCTTGTTTCTGTAAAGTCTCAACAATTCTTAATTTCATACCAGGAGTTAACCTAGCAAAAATAGAAATATGTTTTATTGTTTCTTCAAACTCTTCTTCTGAAAGATTTAGCAATTCTTGTTCAGTAAGAACCTCCGGACGCTTACTTTTTGTCTTTTCGCCAATCATCCCTATCTCTTTAGCGACGGCAACAGCTGTGTCCTTATGGTCTCCTGTCTTCATAATAACTCTAATACCTGCTTTCCTGGCTTTAGCAATTGCCTCCTTTACTTGGGGCCTTGGAGGATCCAGCATACCAACAACGCCAACCAAAACAAGATCATTGACCAAATCTTCTGACAGGTTATCTGTACTGACAGGAGTTATCTTGTAAGCTAAGCCAAGAACTCTCATTGCTTTCTTTGCCAAACCTTGTATTCCGGCTAGAATTTCCTGTCTCTCTTCTTGAGTTATCTTCTTCTCTCCTTTTTCCCAAAGAATAAAAGAGGAATGGGCAAGAACAGCCTCGGGAGCTCCGATAACATAAATTTCTTTCTTCCTATCTTCTTCCACAAGTACTGAAAGCGATGCTCTATATTTCAATTCTGGATTAAATGGTAAATCATCTATTCTTTTCTCTTTTTCCAGCAACTCTTCTTTCTTTAATCCAGCCTTTTCTGCAAGAGCAACCAAAGCAGCCTCTGTGGGGTCACCAATAATTTTATATTTTTCGTCCTCTTCTTTTACTATCCTTGCATTATTACAAACACAAGCGATATGTAAAAGTTTTGATAAACGAGAATTTTCTAATGGAGCAATGATGTTATCTTTTTGAGAAAAATCCCCTGAAGGCTTCCAGCCTTCTCCTGAAACAGTGATTTCATCTTCACCCGGCAAAATTATCTTCTCAACATTCATGGTGTTTTGCGTTAATGTTCCTGTCTTGTCGGTTGCAATAACTGTTGCTACCCCAAGAGTTTCAGTTGCCGGCAATGTTCTAACAATAGCATTTTTTTTTGCCATCCTGTAGGCACCAATAGCAAGTACTATTATCAGTACTGCGGGCAATCCTTCCGGAATTCCAGCAACAAGAGAAGCTATTGTAAAAAGAAAAATTTCAGAGAATTCAAACCCTCTAACAAAAAAACCGACCAGGAATACTATAAATGCACAGACAACCGCAATAATACCCATTTGTCTTGCCAGAATAGCTGTCTTCTTTTCAAAATGACCCTTGACTTTTTTTATCTTTTCTATACTAGTAGCTACTTTACCAATGGCTGTTTTAATACCCGTAGATACCACAACAGCCTTAGCCTGTCCGCCGGCAACAAATGTCCCCATCCATACCATATTCTTACGGTCAGCTAAACCTGTTTTTTCAGGCAGCACTTTAACGTCTTTGTCAATAGGAAGTGACTCGCCAGTTAAAGAAGCCTCTACTGTCCTGGTGTTTTTCACTTCAAGAAGTCTTGCATCAGCAGGAATTCTGTCGCCCTCTTCTAAGAAAATAATGTCTCCGGGCACTAATTCTTTCGCATGTACTTGCAGTAATTTTCCTCCTCGGAAAACCTTTGCATAAGGCACAATCATCCTTTTTAAAGCCTGAATTGATCTCTCTGCCTTATTCTCTTGAATGAAGCCTATTATGGCATTAATTAGAATTACAGCTAAAATTACATAAACATCAACTGCATGGCCAATGAAAAATGAAATGGCAGCAGCGGCAATAAGGATATAAATTAGAATGCTATGAAATTGCTTAAGGAAAATCAGAACAGGATGTTTAGCTTTTTTCTCAGGTATTTCGTTAGGGCCAAAATCCTGTAAGCGGGTCTTTGCTTCTTTATGCGAAAGTCCGCTTATCCCGGAAGATAATTTCTTCAGCACTTTTTCAACAGGTTCTGAATGAAATGAATTATTTAACATCTGAATCATTTAGCCTCTCTACTGGCCTAACGTTACCAACGCCTCTGCTATCTTCTCCATAGTCCGTATATAACGCAGCCATTAAAAACTAGAAAAACTAAAAAACTAGGGACAGCGACCTATTTTTCTTTCTTGTTCGGATTCTAATTTTGGGGGCAGGTCTTGATTATTGAATAAAAAAGTCATTTTCCTCTGTTTCTTATCTAAACTAATTTTAGTATAAATGTAAAAAAGTAGCCTGTCCCCCTCTTCTTTTCCTACTTCTGTTAAATTAAATGGTCGCTGTCCCTATTTTCTCGGATAATTTTTCTTAAGCCAATTAAGAATTATTTCTAAAAATCCTTCTGCCTCTTTAATCAACTCTACGGCTTCCAACCCTGAAATTCCACCAGCATAATCATAATCGGTTATATTTCTCTTTGCCCTGCAGGAATCAAAATAATCTGCCAAATCATAATAATCTTTACCCATTATTTCTTTCATTGCTTGAAACACAGTAAAATGATGCCCTGCACCTTCTGGCTTATATCCCTTGCAATAAAGGAGAATTGTAGCTAATTGTAAGACAGCATTATAAGCAGTAACAAACTTTCTATCCGCAGAAAGACCCTTTACTTTTGCGTCTTTTATATCCCTCTTTACGAGTTCTAACAAATTGCCGATTTCTTTTTTAGATGTCTTATGCCGCCTTAACTTTCCTTGATTCAATAATTGCTTTAAGTGCATCATTATCTCCCACAATGAACATTTTCTTATCTTTTAAAACTGCCTTAAGAAAATGGTCTTTCTGTTTTAGCCTCTTTATAAATTCCTGCATAGGAAATACTGCATAGTTAATTTCACGCATTAATTCTCTCTTGGGCTTAGAAAGGATAGTTGAAAGTTCTCTTGAGGAGATATCTCCTATTACCATTAAGTCAATATCGCTGGAAAGGCTTTCCCCTCCCTTTGCATAAGAACCATAGATAAAAGCGACTTTAATTCCATTTCCCTCAAGATTATCTTTTAGAACTTTGGCAATCCCTACGCTCTTAAATAAGATATTCTTTAATTCTTCAAATATAGGACAGTTTCTGTTTACTTTATAATAGACGCGATTGCCCCGTGTGGTCTTTTCGATAAGACCAAGACTATGAAGTTTCTCTACCTCCCGTTGAACGCCTCTTATGGACTGGTGGGTAATTGCAGAAATTTCTCTTTGATAAAAGTTATCTCCGGGATTAAACAGGAATAATTTTAAAATCTCAACCCTTGCCTTTGAAGAAAAGAGTTTATCTATCATAAACTGCCTCCATATACATCTTGTAGTCAATTATATACAATTTGTAGTCAATTGTCAAGCAAGTTCTGGGGCAAGTTCTGGGGACACAATACTTTGAAGTTCTGGGGACACAATACTTAATTATTCTTCTTTGGAACTATGGCATCTGCTCCTTCGTATAACACGCAGACTGAAGTCTGCGACTACTTTTCAAACGCAGACCAAGGTCTGCTACTCCAAACGCTCCGATGAATCGGAGCTACTCCTTATAAAGACCTGTCTGTAATTCTTCATGATTTTTTTGACTACAAATGATAATCTCCAGCGGCTTCAGGCTGATAAAGCACTTCCAGAACCTTCAACTTTCTCAATCCTGCTGGAACTTTCCATTCAATAACATCTCCGACTCGATATCCAATTAATGCGGTTCCAATTGGTGCTAGAATTGAAATTTTGTTTTGGTCAGGATTCGCATCGTCAGGAAAGACTAACCAATAAATCATTTCTTCCCGAGTATCTAAATCTTTGAGACGAACTTTGGAATTCATTGTAATTACATCTGTAGGAATTTCCTTTGATTTAACCACCTTACTTCGATTCAACTCTCCTTCTAATTTCTCTAGATATATTTCATGTTCACTACCAAACGTTCTGGCTTCTCTTATTAATTGTTTTAATCGTTTCTTATCCAAATCAGTAATATAAATCACTTTCTCTTTCATGTTTGCTCCTGGGGAGACAATACTTAATTATTCTTCTTGGGTACTGGTTTCCCCTTTTTTAATACCTTTCCGGTTATTTCCTCAAGTTCGTTGAAAAAGTTTTTCAACATCCAATAGTCCAGTCGTGTTTGCCTATTATTATATAGAAGATTTGGCAAAATTTTCAAAAGTCCAGCATCGGGTTCAATAATTAAGTATTGTGTCCCTGGAATTTTTCCCCGGAATTTTACCTTAAAACCGCCTTTATTTTCGCAATTACTTCCGATGAGTCAAAAGGTTTTATAAGAAACGTTTTGACCCCCACCGTATTCATAAGTTTAGCGTGTTCTTTTTCCACATAGAAGCCAGTCATACCAATAATAGGAATATTTGCAGTTTTGCGAAAGCGTTTCAGTTCAGAAGCAACGTGAAACCCGCTTTTCTTTCCCAACTTAAGGTCAAGCAATATGACATCCGGTTTTATCTTAGACACCATCTTTAGGGCAGATGTGCCATCGCTAAAGACCACAGTATCATACCCGGTCAAATTCAACAGCTCCTGAAGTTCTTCTAAGAACTCTTTATTATCGTCAATAACCATTATCTTCTTTTTTGCCATTTTTATCTCTTTACTTTTTAACTTTTTTCAAATTTCTGTTCCACAATCTGAAATAGCTGTTGCTATTAAGCAGGGGCCTTACCTGATAGTTCTTTAATCTTGTTAAGCAATACTTCTATATCGAAGGGTTTAATAATAATCCCATCAGCCAGCCTTAAAATGTTTTCCTCTTTATCTCCATAGATTCGCTCTCCCTGCAAGTTCTTGCTTAAAGGTCTTCCAGTTAAAATAATAACTTTAAGCTTCTTATTTTGTCCTTTTATGCTCTCTAAAATATCAAGTCCACTTAAACCGGGCATCTTGACATCCAGAATGAGAATATCGTAATCATATTTTTCAACGAGCCTTTTCCCTCTTAAGCCATCAAATGCCGTAGTTACACGGTAGCCCTCATCTATCAGGATTTCTGCTATTTCTTCACACAGTTCTTCATCATCATCAAGCATAAGGATTTTCTTTTTCATTTTGTTTCTCTTTCGATTGGCAGACTTACGGTTATACTTGTTCCTTTGCCTTTTTTACTCTTAATGTCTATTCTTCCACTGTGAAGATTGACTAATTCATTACAAATTGTAAGCCCCAGTCCTGTCCCCTTTGATTTCCTGGTAAAGAAAGGTTCAAATACTCTTTCCAAATCTTCTTTACCTATTCCCATTCCGTTATCCTTGAAGCTTATCTCAATGGAGCCCTTTCCATCATCCCTCGCCGATATTTCTATTTTTCCCTTTTTGTTCGAGACAGATTGGTATGCATTAGTTAAAATATTATTGAATATCTCTCTAATCTGCAAAGGGTCTGCCTCAATAAGCTTCTTTTTTCTCGATTTAAATTTTTTGACTATAGAAACATTCTGCTTATGAAATCTTCTCTTCGTAAAAGTAATACATTCATTTAGAATATCGTAAATCTGTATCTTTTCATAACTGGGTATTTTTATCCGTGAATAATTTAAAAGATTATTTATAATCTGGCCGCTTTCCAATACCTTCTTTTCTATATTGTCAAGATGTTTATCTAGTAAGGAATTTTCTCTCTTTTTCCTTATATTATATGCGGCTATCTTGATAACTCCTAATGGATTACGCAGCTCGTGGGCGACAGTTGCGGCAAGAATGCCGAGGTCGGAGAGGCGCTTTGCCTTATCTAATTCCGCTTGCGTTTTAAATAATTCGTGAGTTTTTTCGCTTATAAGCTTCTCAAAGGTCTCTTTGTCTCTTTTTAAAACTTCCTCTGCGTGTTTGCGTTCGGTTATGTCCCGGACAACTCCGAGCATACGGATTGCCTTATTGTTTTTGTCACGGATGACATTGCCCGTTTCTGAAACCCAACGGACTGTGCTGCCATCAGGCCAAACAATACGATGCTCGATATCATAGTCCCTGCCCTTTTCTATGCAGGCATTTACTGAGTCGACAACGTGCTGTCGGTCCTCAGGATGAACACATTCAAGAAATGCCTCATAAGTTCCACCGAATTCTCCCCGACCAAACCCAAACATAGGCTCTATTGTATCAGACCACTCCAGATTACCGGTTCGAATATCCCAATCCCAGCTACCGATATTTGCAGCCCGCTGGGCAAGCGCATAACGCTCTTCACTGAGCTTTAACGCGTCTTCCGCCCGCTTGCGCCTGGAAATGTCTATCACGCCGGCAATCGCTCCGGAATAATTTCCCTTACCATCAAAAACTGGCGCTGTTTCCAGAGTGGCATAGAGACGTATTCCATCTTTTCTCAGGAACTCAAAATCGTGTTGTTCTTCGACACCCTCTTTACGTCGATTCAGAAAGTTTTGAGCAATCTCTACACCACGTTTATCCATAAATGAAAATAGATGTTTTCCTATCATTTCATCTGTTGTGTATCCTAACATCTCAGTCATACGAGGATTAACAAACGTGGTATAAGAATCTTTATCGATAACCCAAATCCCTTCCTGTAAATTTTCAATGAGATGGCGATATTTCTCTTCGCTATACCTCAACGACTCCTCGGATTTTTTGCGCTGGGTGATGTCTGTCCTTAATTTTTCATTTACCCTCAAAAGCTCTGCCGTTTGTCCGTTAATCTTGATTTCCAGCTCTTCGTGATATCGTTGCAATAACTTCTCCTTCTTCTTGTTCTCAGCAATGTTACGGATAACTACTGATACCGTGAACAGCCCAACAATAATGATTATGACCATTTCCACTATTGACTCATGCCAGTTAAAGGGAGTTCTTATCCCTCCCGTTAGAAGGTAAGGTAAATCCAGGATTTCATCTAGCCACGTTAAGATACAAAGCATAACAAACCCGAGGGCGACAAGTAGCCACATTCTCTTGTTCACAATCGATACTTTTGGTCTGCTGCGATTCTCTTTGATTATTTCTTTCTGTTCCATTTTAACCTCGAATTCTCAATTCTGGGGACACAATACTTAATTATTCTTCAGAATTATGACATCCGCTCTTTCGTATAACACGCAGACTGAAGTCTGCTACTCCTTCCTTTCCAGAAGCCTCTCCCAGCTTTACCCAACACCAGCCGTGGGGTAGTTTGTAAGGCACTCTCATATCTTCCTTTTCAGTGCTTTTTTGTCTCATTTTTCCAAATCCTCAAATACCTTTTGGATAAGGGGTTTAATCATAGAGACATCTTTCTTAACAACCTCCCAGAGAATTTCCAGGTCAACTCCAAAATACTCATGAACCAGCCTGTCCCTCATTCCCGCCATCTTTTTCCAAGGAACTTCAGGATATTTTTCTCTAATTCTTTTTGGGATATTTTTTGTTGCTTCTCCAATTATCTCAATGGCGCGTACCACTGCATAAATCGTTTTCTTATCTTTTTTAAATTTATTGAAATTCATACCTTCAGTAAATTTTTCAATGTCATTTATAGAATCAAGAATGTCCTGAATGTAATCTCCATACTCTCGCTTTTTCATATATAGACGACCTCCTGTAAGATATGTCTACCGATTCTTGGTTTTAATGCCTTTTTGGAGACAAGATCAACCTTTGCTCCCAATATTTTCATTAAGTACTCTTCTAGATCCATAAATTCAAAAAGACCTATGGGTTTCTCAAACTCTACAAGAATGTCTATGTCACTCTTTTTTTTCTGTTCATCTCTTACAAATGAGCCAAAAATCCCTATCTCTTTCAATTTAAATCTTTTTTTCAGTTCTTGCTTGTGCTTCCTAAGTATATTTTCAATCTTTCTGCGGGTCATGGCCATATAATTCTGGGGACACAATACTTAATTGTCTTACTCGCTCCCCTTTTCCCTTTTTAATATTCTTCCCACTATTTCCTCAAGTTTGTTGAAAAAATTTCTCAACATCCAATAGTCCAGGCGTGCTTGCCTATTGTTATATGGAAGATTTGGCAAAATTTTCAAAAGTCCAGCATCGGGTTCAATAATTAAGTATTGTGTCCCTGGGCCTTTCCCCGGGACTTTTTGGTATGATAACGACTCCCTAAATTTAATGAACTGTATAGTATTGGGTGACGCTTATTAGCCCAGAATCTTTTTATTATTGAAGGAAAAGAATCAAATTTATGTCTCGCCCAATGAAAACCTCCCAAAAGTTGGTCAGCAGTCATTCTTAAAGGTTCAAAAACAAGTTTAACATTATCATATTTACTCCAATCGTAGCTAAATATTCTACCTTCCTTTTGTAAATCATTAAAGATTTTTGTCCCTGGGTAGGGCGTAAGTAAAACTAATTGTGCGAAAGCCACTCTAGATTCAATAAGAAACTCAACTGTCTCTTCAAAAATAGATTGATCATCACCATCAAAACCAAAAATTAAACTTACATAAATTAAAATACCTACATCCAGAAACATTTTTATAGCTTCTTTGATCTCTTCTTTACTCTTTAGATTTTTGTGATAACGATTTATTTCTTTAGTAGATACAGATTCTAGACCAATAAAGAAACTACAGCAACCAGACTCAGAAGCTAATTTTAATAACTCCCTGTCTTTTACAATATTTATAGCTGATTGCCCTACCCATTTTTTATCCATATATTTTAATTCTTTGAAAAGTTCCCTTGCATATTGTTTATTTCCTGTAATGTTGTCGTCTAAAAACATAAGATTTTTCCCTTTAATGGTGGAAATATCTTTAATTACTTCTTTTATTGGTTTATGCCGAGGACGTGGGCCAAAAAATTTTGTTACTGAACAAAAATCACAATTATAAGGACATCCACGAGTTGTCTCTACTGGAACGAGGTTAATAACCCCTGCTTTTCTTTTAACTAAATCTCTTCTGGGTATTACGGAATTATTTAAAAGAGGAAATTCGCTTTTATAAAATTTTTTTAGCTTATTTTCCTGTACATCTTTTATAACACTATCCCAGATATTTTCTGCTTCTCCAATTACAACAGAATCAGTATATTTTATGGATTCATCCGGTAAAGTTGTGGGATGAATACCTCCAAGAATGGTCTTTATACCCCTTTCCCTGAACATTATTGATATTTCATAAGCTCTGGGAGCGGTTGCCGTCATGGTTGTTATGCCCACCAAATCATATTTCTTGTCAAAATTAATTTTATCCCACGGTTCCTCTACTATTTCAATTTCATGTTCTGGAGGAGTTAATCCCGCCAGTACTGGCAAAGATAATTGAGGTATATGCAAATTTTTGTGACGATGTTCATCTTTAGGACATGGTGAAATAAATAATATTTTCATTATAAACTCCTAATTACGGGGACACAATACTTAATTATGACGCAGGCTGAAGCCTGCGGCTACCGTTTCAAACGCAGACTGAAGTCTGCTATTCCTTCAGCGCTTTGGCGTTTTTTTCATAAAATGTAGAAGGCTCATAAACCTGACCGTTAGCAAGTTTTTTTGCCTCTCTTTTCATAGCAAAGTATAGCCCTCTGCCCAATAGTGAAGCCATTATCCTGGTTTTCCAACCGAACTCCTTGTATAAATCTTGAAGAAGTGAGATGATTTTCTTCGACATAAGTTCGTCTTTCCTGTACCATTTTTTTATCGCCCAAACTGCTCCCGTATAATAATCGATGGATTTTTTAATCTCCCATTCAAAACGATTACGAATACGTGGATCCGGATGGTTTTTGTATCTTTTCCATCCTATTAGCATGGTTCGAATCATTCGGGCAATGCTGGGACCGTTTATCTCGAAGTCCTGACGAAAGGCTCTGAGAAGAAACTCGGTTTCCTGACCATTGTAAATGTGCTTATGGCGATAATTAAAGCGGTATTGACCGTGTCTATCTGCGGTGGGACATTCTTCTTCAGACAAAAGACTTCCTTCCTTCAGGAGCTGTTCATGAAGAGGCGTGCCAGGAGCCGGGATGTACAGCATAAACTGGTGGAAGTCCGTATCATGACTAACTGCCCAATCTATAATTTGATCAATGTTTTCCGTAGTATGGTTTTCTAAACCGATAATAGTTGACCCCATAACGCGAATGCCATGTGATTGCATATCTTGTACAAACGAGTGGGTATCTATCCCTTTAAGCTTTGCATACTGACTGTTCTCACCTTCCAGTCCTATCCATACCCAGGAAATTCCCAAACCCACCAGCTGTTTGACTGTATAAAATTTCAGAGCCTTGACAGAACTGAAAACGAACAAAGACCAACTCTTATTGTGCTGTTCCATTAATTCTAACAACCTTAATGCTCTTTTATGATGTAGAAGAAAGTTTTCATCAAGGATGAAGAAAGACCGACTCTTGAGCTCTTTTTCAATCTGACACATAATGGAAAAAAGAGAATCTCCAGTTTCATAAAAGTTTATGAATTTCCCCTTACCACCAAATAGGGCAGAAGTGGAACAAAAATTACAGCCCACCGGGCATCCTACTGATGGTATTAAAATTGCAGCGGTATTTCTTTTTGAAAGAGTTATACCAAAAATACGGCCGCCAAATGCAGAAAGAACTATTGGATGTCTTACTGAAACGTTTTCATCCTGTCCCAGGAACCTTCGAAACCAGCTGACACCTTCTCCTTTGACAATATAATCCGCATCAATGATATTATGAATATTGGGTATACTGGCAATATGCCCGCCCACAACAATCGTTGCCTTAGGTAAGTATTTGCGTATCACCTCACACATCTTTTTTGCCTTCCCGATATTGGGAATAATTGAACTAATTCCAACAATATCATAAGAATGGCTTTGGATTTCATTGGTAAAACGGTCGAGGGTAGGAAAATCTAAAAGCGTACATGGCGCATCAATGTTTGCCTGAAGCAGCATCAATCCAAATGAACGATGGAACAGGCGAAGAGAAAAAGGACCTTGCTCCCGAGTAACCTGGTTATGATAAAGTTCCATCGGGTTAATCTTTCGGCTTCCATATTCATCGTCTTGTGCGTAGGGGCCAAATACGCTGGATAATAAAACTTTAGCTTGAGACTTAAGTGGATGTACAGGATTACTTGTGTTCATAATATTCATCTTTTCCTCCAGTTATATTAGCAATAATAAAAATAAATTTTATTTACAATTTTTGCGAGATTGAGGATGCAAAGTGTTTGGCCCCGAAGGTTCAGGACGCCAAACACAAAAAGCCGACCGGTCTCCTGCAACCCGGATTAATACGAATACGCATCTAAAACATACTGCTGCACCATTCGATGGGTATTGAAAAAAGAAGCATTGATGGCAATTGAGTGCCGCATAATATCAACCCAGTTATCACGGTTGTTATAAAATAGAGGAATGATTACTTTTTGTAACTTTTCATAGAGAGAATGAGCATTCCTTTCATCAACACTCTCTATATCCGAAGCTGAACCGATTGACCATCCAGTAAGACCTTCAATACATCCTTCAATCCACCATCCATCTAAAATGCTCAAACTGGGAATACCGTTGTGCGCTGCTTTCATACCAGATGTTCCTGAAGCTTCTCGGGGTTTTCGAGGAGTATTAAGCCATAAATCAACTCCGGAAATAAGCATCTTACCCAGTTCCATATCATAATTTTCAAGATAAACTATTTTAATACTGTCTTTTAGTTCTTTCGACACAGAAACAATTCTTTTTATCAGTTCTTTTCCAGGCCAATCTCTGGGGTGCGCCCTACCAGCAAAAATCAGTTGAATCTTACCAACGCTTTGAGAAATATTGACTAACCTGTTCGTATCAAAGAAAACTAAATCCGCCCTTTTATATGCAGTAGCCCTTCGTGCAAACCCAATCGTAAGTGTGTCATAATCCATGCCTGCATTCATTTTCTCATTAACATAGTCTAAAAGTTTCTTTTTTGCCTCCTGATGAGCATTCCATATTTCCTCTTTGGGAATACTTAAGGCATACCGAAGACTGAAAGGGTCATTCATCCAACCGTGAATATACTTATCGTATAACCTTTTAAGACTTTCACAGACCCATGTGTTTGTATGTGTCCCATTAGTGATAGAATCAATATGGTAACCGGGAAACATCTCCCGGGAAACTTTACCATGTTCCTTAGCAACACCATTTACATAATGGCTCAAATTCAATGCAAGAAGCGTCATATTTAACCTGTCTTCCCCTCCGATATTTTTTAAAAAATCGACGGGCATAGATTCGCCCAGAACTTGCCTGACCAAGTCGTAAGAAAATTGGTCGTGCCCTGCAGGAACAGGTGTATGTGTGGTAAACACACACATTCTTTTTACCCTATCAATATCCCATATTGGTTCATGATTTCTTTTTCTTTCATTTAAGAGTTCAAGGGTCAATAAGCTTGCGTGTCCTTCATTCATATGATACCGACTAATTCGATGGTATCCTAATTCTTTAAGTATCCTTACTCCGCCAATACCCAGGATAATTTCCTGGGCGAGCCTATACTTTTCATCTCCACCGTATAGATAATCAGTAAGACTCCGGTCATAATCACTATTCTGGTCAATATCCGTATCTAAGAAGATGACAGGCACACAATATCCAGTGACACCAGTTGCCCTGTACTGCCATGCCTGGATAAAAACGGGTCTATTTTCTATGGTAACACTTACTTTTTTGGGTAAGAGTGTCAATAAATCTTTGGGATTCCATTCACATGGTAACTCCTGTTGCTGACCCTGGTCATCCAGCTTTTGATAAAAGTATCCTTTTCTATACAATAGGGTAATTGCAACCAGAGGAACGCTTAAATCAGCACACGATTTGATTGTATCCCCAGCTAAAATTCCCAAGCCACCGCTATAGGTAGGAATTTTAGAATCAATGCCTATCTCCATAGAAAAATAAGCAATTCTTTTCCCTTGCTTTCGTATTTTGGGAACAGATGCCTTTCCCGGGTTAAAATATGTTTTTTCTAAGGGATCCATTTTCCTTAAATGACGTTTCAGTAAATTTCAGTATCTGGTTCATCATCTTTACTACTTCAACGGGATGTTGACCTATAGCAGTTTCTGCTGAAAGCATAACAAAATCAGAGCCATCTAATACTGCGTTGGCAACATCTGTGACTTCAGCTCTGGCAGGCCTTAAATTTTCTACCATACTTTCAAGCATTTGTGTAGCCGTAATGACGAACTTCTTTGCCTGGTTACATTTTTTGATTATCAGTTTCTGGACAACAGGGATTTCATAGATTGGAATTGATACTCCCATATCCCCCCGCGCTATCATAATTCCATCGGAGACATCTATTATCTCATCAATATTCTTAATACCCTGCCGATTTTCAATCTTGGCAATTATGTTGCAGTTCGGGAGGTTGGGTTTAACTAAATCTTTTATTTGAATAATATCGTTTTTATTTCTTACAAAAGATTGTGCAATATAATCTACTTTGTTTTTTATACCGAATTGGATATCGATTCTATCTTTATTAGTTAATCCTTTAAACCTTAAGGATACATCGGGAATGTTAATTCCTTTGTTTTCCTTCAAAGACCCAGGAATAATCACCTCTGCCTTGAGATATTTTTTTGTCCTTGATTTTACAATTAGAGCAATGTTGCCGTCATCTATGTATATGTAATTCCCTGGCTTTATATTATCTAAAGAGCTTTCATAATCAAACGGTATTATATTTTTTTCTCCTAATACATCCTGATTAGTCAGGAAGACCTGTTGTCTTTTTTTCAATTCGATACTCTTTTTATGTTTGAACCTGCCAACTCTTATACGATAACCCTCCAGGTCCTGTAATATTTTTATATGGCGTCTATATTTCTTATTTAACTCTCTAATCAAATTTATACAATATTTATGACTGGCATGGTTTCTATGGGAAAAATTAAGTCTGGCTACATCCATACCAGCGAGCATCATATTTCTCAAGACGGTTACATTGTCGCTTGCAGGTCCTATTGTACAGATTATTTTTGTCTTGACCATTGTTCTTTTGACATTCTGATTTTTTGTTTAACGTCTAATAGTTTTCTTTTTGAAGAGGAGCCAGTTTTTGTCTTGGGGATTTTTGGGTTGTATCTTTATTAAGCAATAAGTCCCTTTTAATTTCTTGCCTTTTAATTCAAAGGTTATTTCTTTAGCCTGGAACTTTATCGGCTCATAATATCCTTTATCCCATATTTCTACTGTTCCTGCACCATACAGTCCTTCGGCTATCTCACCTTCAAAATCCTCATATCCTAACGAATGGTCTTCAACCTGAATGGCTAATCGTTTGACGCTTTTTTTTGTTGGCGGTTCTTTGGGAATGGCCCAGCTTTTTAATACATCACCTTTTTCCAGACGGAAATCGTAATGGAGACGTGTGGCTTGGTGTTTCTGGACTACAAAGATAAGATTTTTTGATTTTTTAGGCGTCTTTTTAGGCATAAGAATCCTTTCTAGAAGGGCAGAGTTTTCGTAAAATACATTCTAAGCATTTTGGTTTTTTTGCATCACAAATCTTTCTGCCATGGTCAATTAAGAGATAGCTAAACTTTCCCCATTCTTTTTTATCTAACAGTTTCATTAAATCCTGTTCAATCTTCTGGGGGTCTTGATTTTTAGTAAGCCCTAACCTCTGGCTTAATCTCCTGACATGGGTATCGACTGCTATGCCTTCTACTTTCCCGAAGCCATTAAAAAGCACTATGTTTGCTGTTTTTCTGGCTACTCCAGGTAGTTGTATCAATTTATCCATTGAATCTGGTAATTTACTGTTAAAATCTTTTACAATCTTTTGAGCTGTTGATATTATGTTTTTTGCTTTATTACGATAGAATCCTGTTGAGCGGATTTCCTGTTCAAAAGTTTTCAAGTTAGCTTTTGCATAATCTTGGACTTTCCTATACTTTTTGAAAAGAGATTTAGTCACTATATTTACTCTCGCATCAGTACATTGGGCAGAAAGAACTGTAGCTACTAAAATCTCTAAAGGAGTGCTAAAATTTAAGGCAATCTTTGTTTTGGGATACTCTTTTTTTAGTAAGAGTAATATCTTATCTATGTTTTTCACCGACATCGTTCTTTTCCCTCTCTCGGGAACTTTTTTGACACCGGTTGTTACACTAAAACTAAATCAAGCGCCTTTCTTTCCTGTCTCTATCTCCTTTAGGATTTTTTCCAGTTGTTTCTTCTCATAAAGCCTGTAGTTGTTTATGGGATGGCGAGTTGCTTCTAACTTCTTCTCATTATCCCATCGTCTTAAAGTCATAGGAGATACGCCAAGAAAGCTGGCTGCTTGTTTGACAGTCATATAGTGGTTTAGTTTAACCATTTTATTGTACCTTTGCTAACATTATACAAGTTTATTCATAAAAGTAAAGTAAATTTTGTGAGTTCTGGGGTGAGTTCTGGGGACACAATACTTAATTATTATTCTTGGGTCCTGGTTTCCCCTTTTTTAATACCTTTCCGGTTATTTCCTCAAGTTTAGTAATAAATTTATCATCACCTAAAGGTCGACCGGTGCGGGCATGTTCTCTGAAGAGATTCCTATCTATGTCTCTATCGTCTTCAGCAAGATATGATGACCAGTCTTCTATTTCTGAAAGCATAAAGTTATCAGAAAGTAAAATATCCTTTTCTTTCAGAACATGAGCTTTCGCACTCGACCAAGGGTAATCTTCAGCCCTTTTCACTAACCCTGCTCTTACTGGATTCCGTTCAACATAACGGACAGCCGCATAAAGATACTGCTCGTCCAATGGATAAGATATAAATCGCCCCTGCCACAGATATCCCCTCCACCCTTCACGGAAATTAATCATGCGGGTATAGTATCTGTGTACCTGACCTATTCCCCTCGCTAAACTGTCTTCATTCTTGGGGACAGCTATTAAATGCACATGATTATCCATCAAACAATATGCCCAGAAAATTACACCAGCTTCTATGGCATGCTTATATAGAAGATTAATGTAGGATTTCTTATCTTGGTCGCTGAAGAATACATTCTGAGAGCGATTGCCACGTTGGATAATATGATGAGGATAGTTAAGTATGACGATACGTGCTATTCGTGCCATGACATAATTCTAACAAATCAAGTATCAGAAATCAATAATTAAGTATTGTATCCCGGAAACTGGTGGGACGGAACTGGTGGGGCGAAACTGGTGGATAATTAAGTATTGTGTCCCCGGAATTATTTCGCCCCTACGTGATTCGCAAGGATTCCATATTAGTCTTTGGGTTCGGTGCGGGGAATGACTACAATTCCTTCAGGGGAGACGTGATATTTCTTTCGGTCTTCTTCTAAATTATAACCAATAACTGTTCTTTGGGGAATTTTGACATTCTTGTCGATAATTGTGCGTTTGATCCGCGCATGCCTTCCGATGTCTACATTGTCCATAAGAATTGACTGGTTTACCTCGGAATAGCTGTGGATGAATACGTTTCTGCCTATTACAGAATCTCTTACTGTTCCACCACTAATGATGGTGCCTTCACAGACGATGGAGTTTAATGCTACACCTCTCCGTCCGTGTTCATCGAATACAAACTTGGCTGGTGGAAGTTCAGTGTAACTGGTGGTCTTAATTGGCCAGCGAGGACTGTAAAGGTTAAAGGAAGGTTTGACAGCGCGAAGGTCCATATTTGCTTGATAGTAACTCTCAATTGTCCCTATATCGCGCCAGTAACTAGTCTCTTTTGAGTCTTCCTCACCGGGAATCCTATTTTCTTTAAAGTCGTAGGCAAAGACCTTCTTTTGCTGATAGAGGATAGGAATGATGTCCTTCCCGAAATCGTGCTTGGTCTTTTTTCTTAGGATGTCCTCTTTCAGTTCACTTATCAATATGTCGGTGTTGAAAAGGTAATTTCCCAGAGAGGCTAAAGCTTCATTAGGTCGACCAGGAATGGTGCAGGGCTTTTTGGGCTTTTCCTGAAAGCCAATGATGAGACCATGTTCATCTACACTGATAATACCCAGTTGTGATGCATCTTTAATAGGAACGGAAACAGCGGCTACAGTAACAGCGGTATTCTTTTTGATATGAAATTTCACCATCTGGCGAATATCCATCCTGTAAATGTGGTCTGCCCCAAAGACAGCTACAATATCTGGATTGACCCGTTTAATTAAGTTCAAATTCTGATAGATAGCATCAGCAGTTCCTCTGTACCAACTCTCTCCTAAACGCATCTGGGCAGGAACGGTAACAATAAAGTGGTCTCTCATAACCTGTCCCAGTTGCCAACCGTCCTGGAGATGCTCAATGAGAGACTGTGCTTTAAATTGTGTTAGAACATATACGGCATAAATACCTGAATTGAGAAAATTACTGAGGACGAAATCGATTAGTCGGTATTTGCCTCCAAAAGGCACTGCTGGTTTGGTTCTATCTTTGGTGAGGGGGTAAAGTCTCTCTCCTTTCCCGCCTGCCATAATCATACCGAGAATTTTTGGTTTCATTTTTTTATCTTTTCGATAGAATATAAGTTTAAAAAAAATAAAAAAGCAGGATTATTAACTTATAAATCCTGCTTCATAAGGTTTTTACCTTATAGATATTTTAAGCTGGTTTCTCCATCTTAGCCTTACATTTGATGCATAAGCGAGCATAGGGAACTACTTTCAGTCGCTTTTTGGTTATTATATTACCGCACTTTTCGCACATTCCAAAATGGCCTTGTTCAATATTTTTTAAAGCACTTTCGATAGCTTCTAATCTTTGCCTTTCACCATGATTGAGTTCAAAAAGTAATTCCCGGGCAGAAGAATCGGCTGCCTGGTCGACACTATCTCCTACCTCACCACTGGGATACTCTTTTTCGTTCTCTGTTGTTTTCTGGACTAATTTGAGCAACTCTTCTTTTAAATGGAGGAGTTGTTCTTTAAATTTCTTTATTTCTTTTGCACTTATTCTTTTTTTCGATGTGGTTAATTTTTTCATAGATATTCTCTGCAGTATGCTATTGTAACCTCGAGATTGCCACGTCCCGATTTTCAATCGGGACTCGCAATGACATTGAGAAGCTATCACGCTCCTTTTCCCGATTTTTAATTGGGAATGTTTATAAGAATAAATAATTTTTCATTAATTGTCAAGGGAAAAATAAAATAATTTAGATACTTATGAACCTAATTTCCAGGAGATTCCTGCAAAAATTCTCCTGCCGGGCATTGGATAGCCAAAAACTGTCTGGTATTTTTTATCAAGAATGTTATCGAGAGAAATATACGCTTCCAGATTTCTGATTCTTTGAGCAATCCTCGCATTAAGCAAAAAGCAGTCTGGTAATTTATCCCCTGTCTTTCCTCTATCGCTCCATTGTTCGTCAACATATTCTGTTCCTAAACTTAACTTTAAACCAAAATTGTTAGCATAATTAATCCTGTAGTTGACTCGATTGTGGGGATTATAAGGCGCAATTTCATACTTATCTTCTCCTTCTTTCTTCCCTGCGCTGCGGATATAGGTATAATTTATGCTCTGAGAAAGTCCTGACATAATTTGATGGATAAATTCTAATTCTACGCCCTGGCTATAGGCTTGGGCGACGTTAGAAGGCCTCCATATAAAAGATGGATCCATTGCCCACTCTATCAAATCCTCTATGTTGGTCTCGAATAGGGTCACCCTGCTTAATAAAAAATTCCCTAATTGGTGTTCAAATCCAAGGTCATAAGCCCAGGCCTTTTCTGGCTTCAAATCGGGATTCCCCTCTGCTTGATAACCATAATCTGTGTAAGGCTGGTATAGATCGCAGAACGTTGGCGCTCGAAAGCCCCTTCCCAGATTGAACGAAAGTTTTAAAGATTCTCCTGGCTGAGAGAGCTGATAGACCAAACTGAAACTGGGATTTATTTGACCTCCATATGCTGAATGGTTGTCGTAGCGGAGGCCCATTGTTGTAGTCAATGGCTTAAGGGATAGAATCTCCTGGAGAAAGATAGATTCATTTAAGGTCCTTTCACCAATTATGGTCTGTGAATTGATTTTATTTCTCTGCTTATATTCATCCTGGTGAATGTCCATACCGAGTGTTATCCCGTATAGAGTATCTAACTGAGTCTCTACTCCCCGGGTAACATTTTCGTGAAGGTCATCTCTTAGCTCATCGGGATTTCGGTCTCTCCTTTGGTCGTTACTGCCATAGGCTTTGAGCAACAATTTTGAATTTTCTCCTCCATTTGAGTATTCTAAAATGGCGTATTCTTTCTCGTCCTCCTGATTGTGGTTAGGGTCGGATGCGAATTTTTCCTCTAAAATAATTTTTTCCCATGTACTTGAGTCAAACGTATAATTAACACCGGGTAGTCCCAGTTTTCCTCTATGGTAACCGCCTCTAAGTTCAAAATTTCCGATTTTCCCGGCACTGTATGCTAATCTCCCTGTAAAATTATGGTTGTCATACGCACTATTTTCCCGCCAGCCGTTGGAAGTATTGTTACTTATTGTAAAGTAGGTTTTAATATTGGTATCTTTTGTTCCGAAATTTAATCTAGCTATCTGGGTGCCAAAACTTCCTAAACCAAAATTTACATCAGCTGTTACCTTCTCGTCTTTTGCTTCTCTGGTAATGATATTGACTACTCCTCCCAGAGCATTGGCACCGTAGAGGGCTGAGGCAGGACCGCGCACAACTTCTATTCTTTCAATATTGTCTATGGAAAATTGGCTCAGGTCGGCTATTCCATCTGAGGTGCTATTTATAGAGCGACCATCGACCATTACTAGTGTCTGATATGCGGAACAACCCCGAAGCCCAATGTAAGAGGGAGCTCCCAAGGTTCCATATCTTCTTACTTCTACGCCCAATCTGTTTTTAAGGACTTCTCCCACGTTGTGAGCGTTACTTTCGGCGATTTCTTTCCTGGTGATTACACTGACGTTTGTGGGTAAATCTTTTAGCATTCTGGGGCCCCTGGTGGGAGTAATTACGATGACTCCCATGTCCCCCATATAGACTGCCTGTTCCTCTCTATGTTCCTTCTCCTTCTCTATCTCTATCTCCCTCTCTTCTATCTTCTGAGAGGAGACTATCTTCTCCTCTTCCACTTTCTCCCTCACTTCTTTTAAGTCCTTTTCCAGCTGTTCCTTTAAGATATTGGCCTCTTCTTCTCTCCTTGTCCTCTCAAATTCAAGTTTATCTACCCTCTTCTTGAGCTCCCGTTCCATTCTATTCTTCTCTTCCTCTTTAGCCCTGAGTCTCCCTTCAACTTCACGCTTGACTTCCTCAATTAATGCCTTCTCCTTCTCTATCTCTATCTCTATCTCTATCTCTATCTCCCTCTCTTCTATCTTCTCAGAGGAGACTCTCTTTTCCTCTGCCACTTTCTCCCTTACTTCCTTTAACTCCTTTCCCAGCCAGGCGAGACCAACCACAAGTAGAATGGCTGCCGAAATCAAAATTAAATTTTTCTTTCTTAGTAACATCCAGATTACCCCCTTAAGAAATGTTTCCAATAACGCAGAGCGGTCGCTCTGCGGCTACAGGTTGCTGCACAATTTGAAATTGTGCCTACAAATCCAACCTCCCTTTCGGGAGGACTCCAAAGACCCTGGAGTCCTTGCGAAAGCAAGGTCCCCTATATACCTCCCTTTCGGGAGGACTCCAAAGACCCTGGAGTCCTTGCGAAAGCAAGGTCCCCTATATACCTCCCTCTCGGCAGGACTCCAAAGACCCTGGAGTCCTTGCGAAAACAAGGTCCCCTATATACCTCCCTCTCGGCAGGACTCCGGACTTTTTCAATTAATATTCGATGCCTCTTCTTTCTTTTACGCCTCGATGAAAGGGGTGTTTTATTTTCTTCATCTCGGTTACTAAATCTGCTCTTTTTATAATTTTCTTGGTTGCTCCTCTTCCAGTTAAAATAATTTCTAAGGACTCTGGTTTCTTCTCCAGAAGCTGCAAAATTTCTTCTTCCTTCAAAAATCCGTCCCGTAAAGCAATCAGTATCTCGTCTAAAATTACCATGTCATAGTTCTTCTGAAATATTTCCTTAATAGACTCTATTGCCTTCAGACATTTTTCTCTTATCCCTTCCGGTGGAATATTTTTATAGAAATGGGGATGCTGAGGAACAAAATTAACAATTTCTATTCCTAGTCCTTTCAGGACTTCCACCTCACCGTAAGAGAAATCTTTCAGGTTTTTGAAGAAGTAAACAAAGCATACTTTAAACTTATGTCCTTTTGCCCTTATTGCCTGACCGATGCTCGCTGTAGTTTTACCTTTTCCGTCGCCGGTATAAATCTGAATTAATCCTTTCTCTTCCAATTTGTGACACCTCCTCAAGATAACCCCTTCGGGGTACTTCTGGCGGTTAATTTTTTCTCCCGGTACTTTCTGGACATCAATTTGCTAAGCAAAGTTACCCGGGGTGCGCCAGTAACAGGATTCTCTTCCACAAGAACTTTGCTCTGGTATACCCTGGAAAGATTCTCTTCAGTTATTACCTCTTTGGGGCTTCCCATTTTATAAATTCTGCCGGTATCAAGCAGAATCAAACGGTCGCAGTACTCACTGGCTAAATTCAAATCGTGAGCTACTATAATTACAGTCAGTCTCTTTTCAGTATTCAATTTCTTGATGAGATCGTAAATCTCTATCTGGTATCCTATATCCAGATGCGCAGTGGGTTCATCGAGCAACATTACCTGTGACCTCTGGGCTAAAGCACGGGCAATTATTACTCTCTGTCTTTCCCCTCCGGAAAGTTCGAAAATTAGACGATTGCTAAAACTGAGCGTGTTGGTTAGAGTCATTGCTTGAGAAGCAATTTGCAAATCTCTTTCTGATTCGAATCCAAAACCTGAGAGCCAGGGTGACCTTCCCATGAGAACGACCTCGCCAACTGTAAATGGGAAAGGGAAATAGGTATCTTGGGGAACGACTCCGATTATCTGGGCAATCTCTTTTTGGCTCAGTGCTAACAGATTTTTCCCATGGAGATGGACTTCTCCTTCCTGAGGCATTAAAACCCTGGAGAGTATCCTCAGGATTGTTGTCTTGCCCGAGCCATTGGGTCCTATTATGCCCAGAATCTCTCCCTCTCTTACCTCAAAAGAGAGACCATCGAGCACCCAGCTCTCGTCATACCTAAATCTCAAATCTTTAACTCTAAAAAAAGGGGTCAGAGTCATTTTTTCTCCATCCATTTTTCAACCATCTCGAGATTGTTTCACTTCGTTCGCAATGACATTAATGGAAAAAGATTGTCTTCTTTTTCCTGAGAAGATAGATGAAAAAGGGGCCTCCACATATGGCAGTTATCACTCCTACGGGAATTTCTGTGGGCGCCATGAGCGTCCTGGCAAGAGTATCGGCAAGTATAAGATATATACTTCCGAATAGTCCAGCTGCGGGCAAAAGTAGCCTGTGGTCTGAGCCGATAATCATTCTCATAAGATGAGGAATTAATATACCCACGAACCCTATAAGACCACTGACTGAAACAGCAGCACCTGTAATTAGTGAAGCACCGATAAAAGCTATCTTTTTGGTGCGTTCTACGTCCAGACCGAGCTGAGTTGCTGATTCCTCTCCTAAGACTAAAAGATTGAGACCGCGAGCATAATAGAGAAGTATGAGAATTCCCACTATCACATATAACGAAACTATCACCACCATAGGATACTCTTGTGAACTCAAGCTACCCATCAGCCAGAAAATTATTCCCTGCACCTTGTGGGGGCCGGCGATGGAGGTGATGAACATAATAATAGCTGCAAGTATGGCCCCGGTTACCACGCCCACTAAGAGCATTGTTTGAATCGATATTTTCCTGTGTATTTTCGAGATATGGTAAACAAAAAGGATGGTGAGTAGTCCTCCGGCAAAACCGAACAGGGGAATTGAGGGTAGGGTACCAATAGTAATGTTTAAACCAAGCAGAATAGCGATTATTGCTCCCAGGGCAGAACCACTGGAGACTCCCAGGATATAGGGGTCTGCCAAAGGATTTCTCAACAAAGCTTGCAAAACCACACCACTAACAGCAAGCGCTCCCCCTACCATGCAGGCAAGTAGTATTCTGGGAAGTCGCACCTTTAACAGAATTATTGCTTTAGTATTCCACCAAGTTTGACCAGGAGAATTAGAAAATATCTCAAGTAAATCCTTAAGTTTGATGTCCGCTGAGCCTTGAAAAGAACAAAATATTATGGTGACAATGAGAAGAATTATTAACAGGAGTATAGTTATTAGCCATTTTTTTAAACTTAAAACTTTCATCTTTGTGGCTCCAAAAATATTTCCGGATGTATTGCCTTAGCTATTTCCATAAGCCCCTCAATCATTCTCGGTCCGGGTCTGGTTAACAGATTAGCTTCAACTACATAGATTTGACCATTACGCACTGCGGATATATTCGTCCACCTCTTCCACCATTTTTTTTGAGCGAGACAGGGATCGTCTGGAGTCATCGAACAGATGATAATCACCTCAGGGTCAGCCAAAAGAATCTCTTCCAGTGAGTATTTACGGTATCTAGAGGAGGAATGACCAACTACATTTCTTCCGCCAGCAATCTCAATTAAATCATGGGCAAAGCTCCCCGGACCCACGGATATGAGTGGGTCTTTTCCCATTCCCAGAAATACACCAGGACGAGAGATTTCAGCGACTTTTTTCCTAACTCCGTGCAGTCTTTTCTTCAAAGCTTGCAAAAGTTCTCTTGCTCTTTCTTCTCGATATGTTAGCTTTGCTAATGAAGAAATGTTAGCAAAAATGTCCTCTATCTTTTTAGGGTCTAAAACGAAAACTTTAATGCCAAAATCTTCCAGTTGTTGGATTAATCGGGGAGTATTGGTTTTCAGAGTGGTCACTACCAGGTCAGGTTCGAGTAATGCAATTGCTTCGATGTTGGGGTTTATGTATCCGCCTACTTTTGGCGTAGTTCTCGCTTGTTCAGGATAGTCACAATAGTCTGTTACTCCCACCATTTCATTATTCAGTCCCAGGGCAAAGAGTATCTCCGTGATGCTGGGGTCGAGAGAGACTATTCTCTGTGGAGGATGGTTGAATCTCACTTCTCTTTCGAGGTCATCTATGACTACGACTCCGTATGGAGAATTCGATTTTAAGGGTGGTGCTTGACTGCTGCAAGAGGATACCAACAAAATGGAAATAATTAAGAAGATAAAATGATGTTTCATAGCCATATTTCTCTTTTTGTAGCCGCAAAGCGTAAGCTTTGCCTCATTTTAGCAGAGCTATCGCTCTGCAGCTACAATTTTATGGGTAGTGTAGCCTTTTATGGTCGTAATCGTAATATAATTGTAGTGTAGCCCTTTATGGGCGTAATGTTTACGGGCATAAAGCCCTACACTACAAAAACCATTATAAACTAATAAGCGAGAAAATTAGGAGGCTGAAGACTTCGGTTAATTCGTTTATTGCGCCGAAGGTATCTCCAGTCATACCTCCAATTTTCCTGGTGATATACCTTGTTAAGATAAGAGTAAATAGAAATATACTCAAAATAAAGAGTGGCAATTGAGTTTTCAAAATCAGAAACGCTACTATTAATGTAAACAGTGTTGCCCCCAACCATTCTCTCAATCTTACCGGTTTACAGAAGAACTTTCCCAGACCTTCACTCTTTGCTCCTTTAGAGAGGGAGCCGGAGATTGCCATTGCCCATCTGCTGGATAGAGGCATCAACAGCAAAGCTTTGTATTTAATTACTTCGGGAATTCCCTCAAGAAGAGCAAATTTAAAAAGAATCAGAATAATCAGTGCTATTGCGCCCATTGTGCCGATATGACTATCTCCCATTATCTTCAGTATCTCTTGTCTATCCTTGCCTGCGTAGAATCCGTCTACTGTATCGGCGAAACCATCCAGATGGAGCGCGCCGGTGAGAATAACTAAAAGAAGAATAATAGATAAATTAACTACTGAATGGTTCAAATGTTTTGAAAGCACGAAGTTAAGCCCCACAAGACAACCACCAATCAAAAGACCAACAAAAGGGAAGTAGAATAAAGACCTGGATAGATAATTGCTGGTAACTTTACCTCTTTTGCCAGAGCTAAAGATAGTTAAAAACTGAATTGCTGCCACCATTGATTTCATAATCCTTCGGAAACTCCTGCATCGGGGAAGGTTGCCATCTGAGTCAATATCTTTATACCTGCATCTACCATATTTATGCCCAGGGCTGCTCCAGTACCTTCACCAAGTCTGAGGTCTAAGTCGAGTAGGGGTTTTAAACCTAAAAAGCTCAACATTCGCTTATGGCCAGCTTCTGCTGAACAATGTGAGGGAATCAAGTAACTCTTAACTTTCGGTTCTATCTCTATTGCCAGAAGAGCTGCTGCCCCGGAGATGAATCCGTCGATAACCACAGGAATCCTGTGAGAAGCACCGGCAAGCATAATTCCCAGTAGTCCTCCGATTTCAAACCCTCCCACTTTGGATAGAATATCGATCGGGTCATTGGGGTCTGGTCTATTGGTTTCTAATGCCTTCTTAATAACATCTATTTTACGCTTAAGTTTAAAGTCATCTATTCCTGTCCCCCTGCCGGTAATTTCTTCTGCAGATGTCTTGGTTATAGCTGCGAGAATTGCGCTGGATGGGGTGGTATTCCCAATTCCCATATCTCCTGTGCCAATAATATCTATGCCTCTTTCCAGTTCTTCTTCCACAATTTCGATTCCTTCATTAATTGACCTTATTGCTTCTTCCCGGCTCATTGCCGGTTCTTTTACTATGTTTTTAGTTCCATAATTTATTTTTCTGATTATAAGATTGGGGTGGGGTTTTAAGTCGCAGGCAACTCCCATATCGACTACTACCACTCTTGCGCCTATGTGGCGAGCGAGAACGTTAATTCCTGCTCCTCCCTGTAAAAAGTTGTAAACCATCTGGCTGGTGACTTCCTGAGGAAAGACACTTACTCCTTCTTTTGCGATTCCATGGTCTCCGGCTAAAGTAAATATCACTTTATTCTTCAAATTGGGACTATCTTCTCTCTTGATTCCCACCACAATTTTTGCCAGCTCTTCCAGTCTTCCTAAACTCCCTCTGGGTTTGGTGAGAAAGTCTAATCTCTTTTGCGTTTTTTCCATCATTTGTTGGTCGATTGGCTCAATCTTTTCAATAACTTTTCGAATTCTTTCCATTTTTACCCCTTTATCTTAACGGGAATCCCTGCCTCCAGCAAGTATACTTCGTCTGCCAGCTTAGCAACTACCTGGTTGGTTTGCCCGGCGATATCCCTAAAATTACGGCCTAATCTATTTTCTGGAACAATTCCCATCCCTACCTCGTTAGAAACTATTAGAGTGGTAAGGTTTCTCTTCTTGAGAGTCCTGAAGAACTCTTTAATTTTCTTCAAAGTTGCTGCTTCTTTTTCTCCGGAAAGGAGAAGATTTGAAATCAAGATAGTTAAACAATCGACTATCACTATACTGGCTTTCCCTAATTTAGCCAAAATTTTTGATATATCTTTTCTTTCTTCTATAGTTTTCCAAGAAGCGGGGCGTCTTTTCTTGTGTCTCTCTATTCTTTTTTTCATCTCTTCATCGAGGGCAAAAGCAGTGGCGACATAAACTACCCCAGATTGTCCAGACGATAACTTCTTGGCCTGGGTAACAGCGAAACTGCTCTTCCCACTGCGTGCTCCACCTAAGATAAGGATTAACTTTCCCATATACATTTCTCCAAAAATTAAAAAACCCAACCTTCACTTGAAAGTTGGGACTGAAGCCTTATGAATTCGGCCAACCCTCCCGCGAAGGCACTATATTGCAAACAGGTTCTCGGACTTGCTTCTGTTAAGAAGCTCACCGTTGCGGGGCAGTGTCCGGTTTTCACGGACTTCCCCTATTTACATAAAAAATATTTAATTTATTCTACTATATATGCTCTTCCTCTGTCAAGCACTTTCCTAATTTCGTCTTCCTATATTCTTTTAACTGTGATAGAACATCATAGGGAATTTCCTGATTTCCTATCAGAATTTCCTCATCCAATATCTCTCCGTGACAATCGGAGCCTCCAGTAATTAGAAGACCAAACGCCTTAGCCCAACTCCGAAATCTCTTTACATCTTCAGAAGAATGCTTAGTATAGTAACCTTCAATTCCATCTAATCCAAAACCTTTGAGTTTTTGAATTATTTCCTTGCTGTTTCCTCCATATAGAGGATGGGCGATAACAGAGATTCCTCCAAGCCGGGAGATCAGGTCGAGTGCTTCTTGAGAGGGCAATCTTAACTTAGGAACGTAGGCTGGTTTGCCATAAGCTAAATAGCGGTCGAAAGCTTCCTGGAGATAGTTAACAAATCCTTCTTCTTTTAAAACTTTCGCCACATGCATTCTACCAACAGAACCTTTGCCAGCGAACTCAAATAATTGTTGGGGATCAATCTTAACTCCCAGATGGTCCAGTTTTTCTAAAATCTCGTAGGCTCTCTTGCGGCGTGCTTCCCTGAAATTGCGGAGTTTCTCCTGAAAATTCTCATCTTGCCAATCGATATAGTATCCCAGAATGTGTATCTCTTCATCTCGAGAAGACTCCGGCTCGACGCTTAGTTCCACTCCAGGAACGATTTCTACTCCCAATTTTTTTCCCGCCTTAATAGCCGAGGGGGTAGCATCAGTATTGTCGTGGTCAGTAATAGATATGGCGGCCAAACCCGCCTTGCTGGCATGCTTAACAATTTCTTCCGGAGTAAAAGCCCCGTCAGAAAATGTGCTATGTATATGCAAGTCTACGTATAGATTTTTCAAAATATGCTCCATTAATAAGTAGATGCTGGAGTCCTGCCGATTTCATCGGGGGAATAACTATCTTCCTCCCTCTCGGGAGGACTCCATACCCAGACTTTCTTCGGGAGGAATCCAGAAAAATTTAAAAATTACTGGAGCGGGCGATGGGACTCGAACCCACGACGTCAACCTTGGGAAGGTTGCATTCTACCGCTGAATTACGCCCGCTTTGATTAAGAAAATTTTATTCCAAAAAGACCCTTTTGTCAAGTAAATGGTTAGAACCCTCATTTGCTGAATTTATATTTAAGTATAGTTAAAATGCCTGAAAGAGCATCTTTCCAGTTGATTTTCTTTCCCTCTTTTAATGTTCTGGGAGAATATGATATGGGGATTTCATGAATCTCGTAACCTTTCTTCAGCAATTTAACTGTAACTTCGGCTTCAAATTCAAACCTTTTTGCTTGCAATGTCAAATTTTTTAGAACGCCAGTTTCAAAGGCCTTATAGCAGGTATATGAATCGGTGATCCTGGAACGGTATAATATATTGACTAACCAGGTCAAAAACTTGTTGCCTAAAAGGTAACGCAAGTAAATAGGTTTGTTAAATTGTAGAAATCTGGAACCATAAATAATCTTGGCTTTTCTATCCAGAATTGGTCTCATCAATTTATGGTACTCTTCGGGGTCATATTCTAAATCAGCATCCTGTATGATTGTTACCTCTCCCTCAAGGTAGGGAATCGCTGTCCTTATTGCGCTTCCCTTTCCCTGGTTTTTCGTATGGTAAATTACTCTTATATTTTCATCCCTCAATTTTTCCAATATCTCTCTCGTCCTGTCAGTGGAACCGTCATCAACTATAACAATTTGCTTATCAATATTTACTTTTTTTACTTTGTCGATGATGTTTAGTATCGTACTTTCTTCATTAAAAACTGGCATGATAACTGATAATTTCACAACTTCTCCTCTTTTAATGTCTTCTTCAAAAACTGGAGAGCTTCCTCTTTATTTTTTAATTTTCCTCCCGCCTGGATTTCTGCTACTCTTTTCAATAACTTGCCAATCAAAGGACCTTGAGGAAGATTGAAACTTTTCATAATCTCATCTCCTCGAACAAGAGGTTTAGGCAAGATTCGTTCTTTATGGTAGTAGTACTTGTTTAACATTTTTCTAACAGTCTGTTCATGTTTCCTTATGGACTTTCGACTTATTTCTATGGCAAACTTTTTATCTCGCTCAGGTAGAATCTTTCGATAAGAATAGCGGTCTGCCAGAGAGAGAAGAAGAGTGTCCACTCCTTCTTCAGAAAGGTCTCTAAAAAAGCGATGGATTGCTCTATCGGTCAACCGAGGAGCTTCATTCAAGTTACCGGGACGCATATGGTGCTTAACCGTCTTCTCTACAATTTTGATTGCCTTATTACTGAATTTAAGCCTCTGCATAATTTCCATAACCAGTGAGGCTCCCTTTTCATCGTGACCAAAAAACCGAACCCTTCCCTCTTCCCTCCTTACTGTTTTTGGCTTACCGATGTCGTGAAAAATTGCTGCCCACTTTAAAAGAGATTTTCTTTCTACTTCACCAAATATTTTCTCATCGAGATGAGCCATTATCTTGCTAGACATCCGGGGAAAGAGCTTGACCAGGTTAGCAAAAATCTCTTCCAAGGATTTGAGAGTCTCCAGGGAATGTCCCCACAGCCCTTCCCGGTGGTAATAATTTCCAGGTTTCTCCTTCATTATTTTTATTTCAGGAATGATTCTGTTCAAAAGTCCTATTCTGTGCAGTCTTTGAAGATATCGATAACCTTGAGGTGCAAAGAGAATCTTGAACAATTCGTCTCTTATTCTCTCTCTGGCTACGCTTTTAATTAAATCGACCTTCTTTTTAATTTCATCCTCTGTTTTTTTCTCTATAGCAAATTCCAAGGTGGCTGCCAGGCGATATCCGCGGAGTAATCTCAAGGGGTCATCGTCAAAAATTTTGCGAGAAGTTCTCCTTACTATTCTCTTTTTCAAATCTCCTATCCCGCCAGAAGGGTCTATAATTAACCTGGACAGGAGTTTCGCCCGTTTTAAGGTTTTGAGGCTTCCTTCTATTTGGTCTAATCTCACAGCCATTGCATCGATGGTGAAATCTCTTAGTAAAAGGTCTTCTTTTATTTCTTTTCCGCGCATTTGAGAGAAGTCTAAATTGAATATCTGTTTATCTTTCTTCTTGGATATTTTCTGTTTTACTACCCGATAAATCCTGTTTTTCTCATCCAGAAGAACAAAACTGCCGCTCACTTCACTGGCGAAATTCCTGGCGAACTTCTCAGCATCTCCTTCAGGAACAAAATCAAAATCCCCGGTCTCCCTTCCCAATAGTAAATCTCTTAGGGAACCACCCACCAGAAATATTTTTCTGTTAGATTTATTTGCAAAATTTAATATCAGTTTCAGCAATTTTTCCATTTCAGTGCATGCGTTAGAAGGTCTCTGAAAATTCTGGACTCCTTGCGAATCGCGTAGGGGCGACCCTTGTGGTCGCCCGAACCTCCCTTTCGGGAGGACTCCACAAATTCTGGATTCCTTGCGAGAGCAAGGTTTTTTCCTCCCTCCCTTTCGGGAGGACTCCAAACTCCGATTTTGATAGGGCTCCTATTTCTTTGAGCCTTTTTCTAAATTTTCTTTGATTTCTTTTAAGGTGCGTCGTCTCTCCATAGATGGTTTTACGTGTCGAATAATCCTTATAGTCTCTTCCCTGTCGTAGAGCCTATAGCCACCCTTGGTATAGCTGGCTACCTTTAATAAGCCGATGTCGGTGTAATACCTTACGAGAGAAGTAGTTACTCCTGCCAGATTGGCTATCTCACCAATCTTAAGTAACCCTCTTCCCAATCTCTCCTTACGGGACAATCTCTCAATCTTCTTCCTTCTATCTTTTTCCTTTGGTGCCATCTCTTATCCCTCCTCTTTATTTTATGGTCTCAGTCTCCAGAGTGGGAATTGCTTCAAGCAACTTTTTTGTATAGGGATGAAGGGGGTCTTCATATACATTCCTGACAGAACCCCTTTCTACAATTTTTCCCTGGTACATTACCGCTACCCTGTCAGCTAAAAACCGCACGACGTTCAAATCATGAGCGATAAGAAGATAAGATAATTCCAGAGAATCCCTCAAATCGAGCAAAAGATTTAGAATCTGAGCCTGAACAGAAATATCCAAAGAAGATACGGGCTCATCTGCGACAATCAATTCCGGTTGCATAGCCAGTGCCCTGGCAATGCCGATTCTCTGTCTTTGACCTCCACTGAACTGATGGGGATACTCATTTAAAATATTAACTGGCAATCCCACTCGATTTAAAAGTTCTCTTGTTTCCTTTTTTATTTTCTTATTTTTTACTTTCTCGTCAGTAGCTTCTAATCTATGTTTAACTGCTTCTCCAACAATAGTTCCTATTGTGAGCCTGGGATTGAGACTGGCAAAGGGATCCTGGAAGATTATCTGTATTTTTCGAGCCAGCTCTTTTCTTTTCAGTAAAGAGATATCTTTGCCGTGGAAAAAAATTTCCCCATCTGTGGGTTCAAATAGCCCCACAATCATCTTTGCTGTGGTGGTTTTGCCACAGCCGGATTCCCCTACCAGGGCAAAGACTTCTCCTTTTTTGATTTCAAAGGAGATACCATCAACAGCTCGTACGTAATCGATAACTCTCCTGAACACTCCTCGCTCTACAGGGAAATACTTTTTCAGATTATCAACTTTTAACATAACTCCTTCACCCTACCCGTCCCGAGACCGGGACGGGACCGGGAAAACCGCCCGCTAAGCTGGTCGGGCACCGTTTACGGTGCCGTCTAATAGACGGCACGAATACACCTTACCCAGTGATTTTTGACTATCTCCCTGAGTCTTGGCTCCTCGGGTTTACAGTCCTCAATAACTTTTGGACATCTGGGATTAAATTTGCACCCTGAAGGTAAATTACTGGGGTCAGGGACTTGTCCGGGGATTGCTTTGAGTCTTCTCTTCTTACCCTGGGAAGAACTTGGCAGTTCTTCTCTTGAAGGAAGAGACTCTAAAAGCCCTTTAGTGTAAGGATGTAGAGGATTATGAAAAATTTCAGAAGTTGACGCTTCCTCAACTATGATTCCTGCATACATAACTGAGACCCTTTGACAGGTCTGGGCAACTATGCCAAAATCGTGAGTGATCAAGACTACCGAAAGTCCCAGTTTCTTTTGTAGTTCAGTTAGAAGGTTTAGTATCTCTTTTTGAATAGTGACATCGAGCGCTGTGGTTGGTTCATCAGCAATTAAAATTTCTGGATTGGAAGAGAGAGCTATGGCAATCATTACTCTCTGTTGCATTCCTCCACTTAGCTGATGCGGATAGGACAACATCGTATCTTTTGGCTTGGGTAGCTTAACCAGCTCAAGGAGTTCGATTATCTCTTTTTCCATTTGATGAGTAGACAAGTTCTCTTTCTTGTGAAGAATGAGAGATTCAGCAATCTGCTTACTTATTTTGAATACGGGATTAAGAGAAGTAAAGGGGTCTTGAAAAATGATAGAGATTCTATCTCCTCTTATCTGGAGTAATTTCTCGTCGGATAACCTCAGGAGGTCTTCTCCCTTAAAAAGGATTTCGCCCGAGATAACCCTACCCTCCTTTTCCGGAATTAATTTCAGTATGGACAGAGCAAGCGTGCTCTTTCCGCAGCCAGATTCACCAACTATACTTAAGACTTCGTTCCTTTTCAGAGTGAGCGAAGTATCTCTCAGTGCCTGGATAACTTTTCCTCCTTTATAAAACTCAACGGAAAGATTTTTGACTTCTAAAATTTTTTCCATTGCTATTTTTTCCTATTCAGACATCCTTCTGTTTAAGGGTCAAACTTTCGTTTGACACTCCAAAGGACTAAATAATTTTGGAGTGTAAAGCGAAATCTTTACCTATTCTGCCATCATTCTGGGGTCGAAGACATCGCGCAATCCTTCGCCAAGGAGGTTATAAGCCAGAACGGTGATAAGAATTGCCAGGCCGGGGTAGAGAGAAAGCCACCACGCCACAGTAATATAATCTTTGCCTGCAGTTAAAATATTACCCCAACTGGGAGTTGGCGGCTGGACGCCCAGACCAAGAAAGGACAAAGCCGATTCAGTCAAAATTGCTCCGCCAATCCCTAGTGTGGCTGTAACCAGAATGGGGGCCATTACATTGGGCAATAGATGAACAAACATCACTCTTATGTTTGACAAACCTAATACCTTGGCTGCCTGAACGAACTCTCTCTCCCTTATTGAAAGACATTCACCTCTGACGAGTCTGGTTAAACCAGGCCATCCTGTCAACCCGATAACTACCATTACAGTCCAGATATTAGGCTCAAGGAAGGCGATTACCATCAAGATTAAAAAGAATGTGGGAAAGCAGAGCATTATGTCTACAAATCTCATAATTACAGCATCGAGCCAGCCTCCAAAGTATCCAGAGAGAAGCCCGAGAATACTTCCGATTATAATGGCAATTCCTATTGCTACAAATCCCACAAGAAGTGAAATTCGAGTCCCGTAGATTACTCTGGAGAGAAGGTCTCTTCCCAGATCATCGGTTCCTAAAGGATGTTTAGTAGAAGGTGGCTCTAACCTGTGAAGAATATCCTGCTGGTGAGGACTGAAAGGGGCAATGAGAGGAGCAATAACTGCTACCAGTGCTAAGGAGAAAATAATGAGAGCTCCCAACATAGCCAACTTATTCCTTCTAAATCTTTTCCAGAAAATCTTCCACATCTATTTTCCTTTTCAGAGACCTCTTTTTATCGATATCTAATGCGGGGGTCGATAAAAGCATAAGTTATATCGGCGATTAGATTGCCCAATAGAGTGAGAAGAGCAGCAATAACTCCCACACCCATAATTACCGGATAGTCTCTGGCCATAATCGCCTGATAACCGAGGCGTCCCATTCCCGGCCAGGCGAAAATGGTTTCAAAAATAAATCCGCCTCCAATTAAAGCGGGAAGTGATAGTCCTAAAAGAGTAACAATGGGAATTAGAGCATTACGTAGGGCATGTCTATATATCACTTTCTTCTCGGACAATCCTTTGGCGCGGGCGGTGCGGATATAATCCTGGCGGAGTACCTCTAGCATAGATGTTCTCGAATATCTGGATAAATATGCCAGTCCGCCAAAAGCAGAAACAAAAACAGGTAAGATTAAATGTTTAATAATGTCCCAAAGCTTTCCCCAGAAAGAAAAATAAGGGAAATTAACGGAATGCATGCCTGAAATGGGAAGCCATCCCAGAACAACGCCAAAAAGTACCATTAGAAGCAAGGCGAGCCAGAAAGCAGGCACGGAGAAACCCAAGAAAACAAATACTGTCATCCCCTTGTCAAAAAATGAATCTTGTCTCACTGCAGAGATAACCCCTATGGGCAGGGCAATAAAAAAGATGAGAAGTAAGGAAAGGACGTTTAATAATAAAGTTGCCGGAAGCCTCTCCAAAATTTTTATAATCACCAGGCGTCCGTCTTTAAAAGACTTTCCAAAATCGAAGCGCACTAACCGACTTAGCCAGAGCCAATACTGGACGTGGAGCGGTTTATCCAACCCGTATAAGGAGTGGAGACGGGCTTTAGCCTCAGCACTAACCTTGGGGCTGAGTCCAGTCAGCATATCGGCAGGTCCTCCGGGAGAGAGATGAACGACTACAAAAGTAATGATTGTAATTCCCAGGAGGAGCGGAATCATGAACAATAGTCTGCGAACAATATACTCAAGCATAGTTTCTTCCCTTAAAAAACTTTCGTTAAAATAAGGACAGCCATTATAATAGTGATGAATACTTTTACTGAAATTGCCGCCACTCTTCCCAGAAAAGCACCCAGTCCAGCAGTAATAGCTCTTTTGGAACCCTCTTTCTTGAACAGTTCAAAAAGGAAAGCTCCCACAAATGCACCTACTAATCCGCCCACCAAGGGACCGAGAATAGGCAGGAAAGAACTACCTATAAAAATACCGACAATGCCTCCTAAAAAAGCACCTATCAAACCCAATCTTGAGGCGCCATAATGCTTTGCCCCAAAGATATTGGAAAAGAATTCGAAAATTTCACCCACAACTGCCAATCCCAGGAGGAGAAGTAAGAACCAGACTGTTATTGTTTGAAAACGGGTAATTAATCCATAAACCAGGGCGTCAGCAACAATAATGAAGGTTCCCGGCAGTCCGAAAAAGGGTGAGATAATCCCTAAAAGGAGAACGGCTATAAAAGCGATTATTCCCACAATTTCCATTTTAACTACCTCCCCAATATGATTAAGTGGTTCTTTTCTCTATGTAAATTTTACTGCCTTTATTTAAATTCAAACGCTGTGAGGCATCATCTCCATAAAGCGAAATCTCCAAATTATCGAAACTGCCAAATATGGCAATGGGTAGACCTTTTTTCTCTTCTTGATAGGAAGAACTAATTTTTGATATCTTTGCTTTCCCTATGACTATTTGGAACTTATTGCCCTCAATGAATCGGAGAAAAGCATCCTGGTTAATATTGGTAATCAAGTTTCCAAAATGGTCGACATACATAACCTCACCCATTAGACGATTGTTTTTTATTTGAGGCTCAGAAAATTTTAGTTTTTTTATCTTTTTTATCGCCGTGCCAAATTTCTCTATTTTTTTTCCTCTGGAAAGATGTGCTGCTACCGGAGCAAAGATATCCCGGCCATGAAAAGTGCGAGACACTGGTTTCAGAAAATATTCTTCATTGGTTATCTGGATAATTCTTTTTATATCTCTTTCTGTGAGAAAAGATAGAACTCCGTTATCGGGTGCTACAAAGATATACTTTTCTGTTTCCACTATTACAGATTTCCGCTCACTTCCCACTCCCGGGTCGACCACTATGAGGAAGACCGTGCCTTCAGGGAAATATGGGTAGGAGCTTTTCAAAAGGAATGCTGCATCGTGGATATTGTGGGATTCTATTTCGTGGCAGAGGTCAACAATTTTTGCCTGGGGATTAATACGATATATTACTCCCTTCATAATTCCTACGAAATTATCATTTAATCCAAAATCTGTTAATAAACCAATAACTCTCATCTTTTAGTATTTGGTAGCTCCGATTCATCGGAGCGTCAAGGAGTAGCAGACTTTAGTCTGCGTCCAAGAATTCCTTTTTCAACTCTTCTGGCAATATCTTTCGATTTTCTAAAGTTACCTCAATGAGTTCTACGTCTTCTCTTTTTCTAATGGCATCAATAAACTTATTGTGTCTTTCCTGGAGTGTGCCGATTACTCTTTTGGAGCTATCGAGTGCTTTAATTACTGCTTCCTGAAATTTAGGAGAATAGAGTTCCATCCTTCCAATCTCGTCGATGAGGATAATCTTTTTCTTATCATCATTTACAGCAAGAGAAATGCTCCTCCCGGCAATATTCTCTAAATCTTCAATATTAACTCCGTATTTCCCTACTCGATAAGGGCTGTTTAAAGCTTTATAAGCTAAGATTCCCTTTTTACCCCTGAGAGTAATAATCCTGAATCCTTTCCTCTCCCCTTGCTGGCGAATCTCCTCAGTATAGAATCCTCCCACTTCTTTCAACCCGCTAATCAATTTCATAATAACTGTGGTCTTTCCCACACCGGGTCTACCGGTGAAGAGAATGTTCTTCTTCATTTTTTTCCAGATTATGCTGGCTAAACCTGTAACAGCGGTTTATTATTCGGTAGCCGCAACCTTTAGGTTGCGTGGAATATGCGCAGGCTAAAGCCTGCGACTACCTAAGAGGATACAAAATTGTTGACAATTGAAAATATTTTCTATATCATATCCCCGTGATATAAAATGGCAAAAATAATATTTTTAGGTACTGCTGGGGCAGTAGCCTCAGCCCAAAGAGATAATACTTCCTTGCTTTTTATGGATGATTCCGGAGAGAAATTTCTTATAGACTGTCCCGGAAGTCCTGTAACAAAACTTGCTAAACTGGGTTTCGATTATCGCGAAATTTCTAACCTCATATTAACCCATACTCATGTTGACCATATCTATGGAGTACCTTCTCTCTTACATTCCCAGTACAGGTTAGGAAATAAAATAAATATCTTTGCTACCCAGGAATGCCTCCTTCTTATCAGAGGACTTATCTCTTTTCACCGGCTTGAAGACCCTGAGAAGTTTCCTGAAGTTTCTTTCCAGACCATACCAACTGATAAGAATAATTTTCTCTTTTTCCAAAAGGAAAATACCCTCATCTCCTCTTTTCCAGTAAAGCATACTCCTGATTCTATAGGACTCAAAATTTATCTTAAAGATCTCCCACTCACCTGTGTCTACTCAGGAGATACAGCATTTAGCCGCACAATTGTTGAGGAAGCAAAAGATGCCGATTATCTCATACACGACTGCGCCTGTCCATCACGCTTTGCCAAAGAGCTTGAAGAAATGCACACCTCAGCCCTGGCTTTAGGAGAAATTGCCGAGGAAGCTCAAGTTAAGACCCTCGTTCCTATCCATTTTTTTACTGAAATCGAATTTAAAATGGAAGAAATAGAAAACGAGATAAAAAATAATTTTTCAGGAAACCTTATAATTCCTTCTGACTTCGATTCTTTAGAATTAAAGCCTCAGCTTTCTTGATATCTTCAAGAGAGTTCACATTGACCCGCCAGGTATCAATCTTTTGGTAACGTACTTCAAATTTTTTATCTATTAAATACTGTAAGGCATCTCCAATGTAGTATTCTCCCATTGCTGACGGTTTGATATGTGGGATGGCTTTAAAGATATCGGGCTCAATAATTAATAGCCCACTTATTCCATAATCAGAAATTTTGTCCTTTGGCTTCTCCACTATCTTTTTAATCAGATCTCCTTCCCAAACTACCTGACCTGTTGTTTCAGGACTCTCTTCTCTATTGATAAGGAGAGTTGCCAGGGGACGAAATTTTAGATGAGACTCGATGAGTTTTGTGAAGTCGTAAAAGGAAACAAGGTCACAATAAGCCAACAAGAAGTTGTCTTCACCGACAAATCCTTGAGCTTTTGCCAGTGCATCTCCCGTGCCTAATGGTTTCTCCTGTTCTATGTAGGTAAGCTGCGTGTCCCATTGTCCCCCGTCGCCCAGTCTTTCAGAAACGGTTCCCTGCTCGCCAGGCGAGACAACAATACCTACTTGGCCAATTCCTGCCCTCCCAAAACCTCTAAGGCTGTACTCAATCATCGGTCTTCCTGCTACAGGGATTAAGGCTTTAGGAAGCGAATTGGTCAGTGGCCGAAGTCTTTTACCAATACCAGCAGCCAGAATTAAACCTTTCATGCCTTCTCGTTCATTATAGAAACCTCCCTTTCGGGAGGACTCCGAAAAAAGGGGCCTGACCCCTTTTTTACCCCTTTTTTTATCCAAACATTCTCCTCAAAAAACCTAAAGGTCTCCTCATCTTTTTGGCGTAATCTACAATCTTGTATACTTCAATTCCTGTCTTTTTCATAATAAGTTCTATTGCTTTAGTCTTTCCCCCCAGAAAATCTATTAAACCAAGCTTTTTTGCCTCTTCCCCTAAGTAAATCTTTCCAGTGGATATTTCTTTTACTACTTCCTCGCTTAGTTTTCTGTTCTTGGTGACTTCTTCTATGAAATTTTTGTAAATGGTATTGAGTTCTTCTTTTAGCAACTCTTTCTCTTTCGGGGTCGACTTCTTATAAGGTATGCCAAATGTCTTGTAGACACCTGAGGCCATTGTCTCCACGTCTATCCCGAACTTTTTCATCAGCTCAGAGAAGTCGGGTCGAATGGACGCCACACCAATACTCCCCAGGGTACTTAAGCGGTCAGCTACAATACTGTCGCAAGATGAGGCAATCCAGTAGCCACCAGAAGCAGCATATTCTTTTATCCAGGCTACCGTGGGCTTTCCCAGGCTTTTGATACATTCTGCAATCTCTTTACAGGGGAAAGGTCTTCCGCCGGGAGAATTTATTTCCAGAATCAAACCTTTAATCCGGCGATTCTTCTTTACACTTTCAATTAATGGAATTAGTCCGGCTGAGGATACTGTTCTGGTCATAGCCAAGAAAGGGAAAGACGAAGGAGGGCCTTCCTCAGAAATAACCATCCCCTTAATTGGAATAATTGCAATCTTTCCTTTTTTAGCCATCTTATTCTCCTTGTGACAAACAGTCACTCACTTTGTCCTCTCTCCCCTTAGGGTCAGGGTGAGGGGGTTCCTTCGATATATCCTTTCCTACTTTAAATTTTTTGACTTCCTCTTCGGGGATAGGAGAAACCGCCCATGTTCTGGGGTTGCGAGAAAAGAATTGGATTGTCCTGGCTCTTCTCTTGCGTGCCAGTTCAGGCACCTTAGAGAATCCTTCACCGATCCAGATGTGAAATCCAAAACGCATACTATCTGACTCCACTATCCCCAATCTCTCTTAATCCTTCTAAAAGAACAAACCTTCCCAAAGGTTTAACCTTGCACTGAAAACTTTTGATAAATAAATTGTTGTTATATAATCCTCCACTTAAATAGAAAAATTCAGGTTCATCTATGAATTTATAGACGTTCTCTGCTATTCCTTTGACAAAGCTTGCCAGAATATCGTTTATCTCATACCCTTCTGAAATCTTATCGAAAATTTTAGCCATACCTAAAACTCCACAAGTCACTCCCAGGGACTGAGAAGTTTTCTCTATCTCTGATGTCTTTACATTAAAATGGTTCTCCAGAAGCTCAATAGAAAATCCTAAAGTTGCTCCACAGAGAGCGTTCCAATCCATCTCCTCATATTTACTACTTTTCATTTTTACATATTTGATGTCCCTACTTCCCACATCCACCACCAGAAAATTCCCGTTTCCAATCAATCTCCTGCTACCCTTTTCCAGAGCAACCAATTCATTGACCACTCTATCTGCTTTCAATTTCGCGTTATGCCCGCAGGCTATATCGAATCTTATGTCACTCTTAAGCAAGTCGAGAGTCTTCATAACTCTATACTCATCTTTTTCTGTGTTTAATATCTTGGTATAACTGGTTCCCACATCGCCTAAAAGCATATCGCCTCACTCCATCCAGCGGGTCGCATAAATGCCACCCCCACAAAAAATGTACCTGTCACCTTTTTTATGCACCGCCTTTAAAAATGGTCGCTGTCCCTATTTAAGTAGAGATAAGCTTCGATTTTGCTTTTTACGGAATTATCGAGAACATCGTCAACTTCAACATAAAGTCCATTATGCTTTTTTGCCAGATATTTCGCCAAGGAGTTCTTGCTGCAGAAAGCCTGTGCATAGAATACCGTAGGCAGGTCCTCCCTTATCATGATTTCCAACTCCAGGTCTGCGGGAACTCTTGCTTCCATACACCTTGCCCAGCCGAAAACATGGGTCTCTTTAGGAAATAGGTCAAGTATGCTGAAATCATTGGGAGGGACTCCCCAGAAACCATAATTTGGCTTTACATACTTCAACTTTGACTTATCAACATCTTTAACCACACTGTCCACTATCAAATCAAACTTCTTTCTCAATTCCAGGTCGCTTTCGCATACTGTCTGGGGATGTCTACGAGTAGCATTATTTTGAGTGGTAACTATAGGCACATTAAGCTCACGCTTAAGAATTTCACTGACGAACCTACCATTGTCACACTTGCTATAGCCATTATCGAAAATGATGAGGTCTAATTTTATAGTCAAAGCATTGGCGATAATGCTTTTAATTGTAGCACAGTATATCTTTGGTAAGTAGGATTCAGCTTTGGTGTTATCAGTAAAATCGAAAAGAGTGTCCAGGTCTATGAAATCGTTTCCTCTATATTTATCTAAAACTTCCTGTGGGGGAACTCCCACTATGCCTATCTTCATCTTTTTTTCCCCTTCTTATTAACCAGACGCCAAAATATACAATCGGTGTATCTAATAACGCAATTAGTAGTTTGATAATATATTGTCCTTTAATTAATGTAAAAACTGGCATTACACCATAAAAAGCAATGGTAATAAAGACAACTGTATCGATGAACTGTGAGACAAACGTTGAAGCATTATTTCTCAGCCAGAGATGCTTTCCTTTGGTAACCTTGCGCCAGAAATGGAATGCCCAGATGTCGTGGTACTGGCTTACCAGATAAGCAATAAAACTAGCGATAATAATCCGCGAGGTGCCACCCAGAATCTTGGTGAAGGCCTCTTCTCCAGTCCAGAAAGAAGCTTTGGGAAAGATGAGAGTAAGTCTAATCAGTGCCAGGACGACCAGTAGAGTGATGAACCCACTAAAGACCACATATTTCCCTTTTTTTTTACCCCAAACTTCGCAAATTATATCAGTAATGGGGAAAGTTATGGAGTAGGCAAAAACTCCTCCCGGGACTATAAGACCAGCTATATTGACAATCTTGCTCGCCAGAACCCCGGCAATGACCAGGCCACCGACAAAAATGGCTATCAGAAGAATATAAATCTTCTCTTCTCGCTGAATAGCCCTTTCAGTTTTTCCCATTCGTTTCTCCTATCGTCGATATAGGATAGAATAGCAAAAGAACTAAAATTTGTCAATTAAAACTGTCTACTTGACTATTTATACTAATTTTGAGGGTCTTAAGTGGAGGGAGCTTGATTTTCTGGGAAGCTGTGCAGGCTTTAGTTTTTGGAGTCCTCCCGAAAGGGAGGAAAGCAAAAAGTTGTAGCTCGAGAGCGACAACTCTGCATTGTAGGGGCGGCACTCCGTGGCCGCCCAAATGAAGGGACGGCACAGAATCCGTCCCCTACAGAGAGGCAAAGCTTACGCTTTGCTGCTACATTTTTGAATAACCCTTGCTTTCGCAAGGACTCCATAGGTTGTGAAATGTTCCGATGGATCGGAGCTACTCCATATTAAAATTGGAAGCTGGGGGTGTCGTAGGTGCACTGGCAGGGGATTTTTTTGCACTTGGGACAGCCTTCTTTATACTTTTCGATTTCCTTTTCTACATTCACATCTAAAAGGTTGGCTAAACTTAAAAACCAGGCAAAAACATCTCCTACTTCTTCCTTAAAATCACTCTTTTTGCCTTCACGAATTAGCTTGGCTAACTCCCCTACTTCTTCAATAAACCAGACAAAAGTCCTGGCAAGTCCTCTCTTCTTGTCTCTGGAATAGTAGAGTTTGTGCATTAGATTCTGAAATTCTCTTATTTCCAATTGAACCTCCTTTTACCCCCTCGCCCCTGGCCGTGGCTCGTGCCACCCTGGCCGTTAAGGCCCAGAATGGACAGGCGCACAGGCAGGCCTAACTCTCTCCCCCAAGGGGGATAGGGAACTTTTTTCCCATTTGTCAAATCTCTTCCCAAAGGAAGAGTTGTTTGTCTATTTCTGGTTCGAGTTCCTTCTTTGCAGGATAAAATTTTCCATTTAGAGTTATAAATTTTCGTGCTCGTTTAACAACCGTGCCCAACTTTTTCAACTGTTCCAGTTCCTTCAATTTAGTGTTTTTCCTTATATCCAGAATTTTCCTAGCTGATATTCTACCAATTCCAGGAACTCTGATCAGTTCTTCGAACGAAGCTTTATTTATTTCTACCGGAAACCTGTCTGTATTACTTAAAGCCCATACTAACTTGGGGTCTTTATCCAGATAGAGATCCCCTTTCTCATCAAAAATCAATTCCTCTGGAGTGAAATTATATTTCCGTAAGAGAAAATCGGCCTGATAAAGACGGAATTCTCTCAAAGGAGGACAAGGACGCAAGTTCTCCAAAGGAGTATCTTCTACCGGAGTGAAAGCACTGTAATAGACTCTACGAAGGTTATGGCCTCTATAAAGATTGTGACTCAGAGAAAGGATTTCCTTATCCCCCTCCTTTGCCGCTCCTACTACGAGCTGAGTGGTCACTCCTCCTTTCAAGGGATGTTTCCCATGAAAAGAGGCAATCTTCTTCAACCCATCGAGCAGTTCTCGATGGAAATTCTTATCCGCAGATAGTTCAGAAAGGCATTTCTGGTTTGGTGCTTCTAAGTTCATAGAGAGCCTATCTGCTAATCTTCCTGTGGCTTCGATGAGGCCAGTATCTACACCAGGCAGAATTTTACAGTGTATATATCCCTGGTAATTATACCGTTGCCTTAAAATCTTTAGAGTCCCCAGCATCTTTTCTTGACTGGCATTAGGAGAAACATTTATTGCTGAAGAAAGAAAAAGCCCTTTAACCCACCTTTTCTTATAGTATTCCAGGAAAAGAGAAGCAAGCTCTTGAGGTGTGAATTCTATTCGAGGACAATCTCTGTCTTTCCTATTTACGCAGTAGAAGCAGTTGTTCTCGCAAAAATTAGTTTGCAGAACTTTAAACAGATTTATACATTCACCTTTTTGTCCTGCCGCAGGATAGATGAGACTGGAACGGGCAATGTGTTTCTTAGGGAAAATAGCCAGGGGGAAACCAGTTACATCGAAGCCAGCCAGTTCTCCCAATAAGTTTGCTTTATGATGTAAATTCTGTTTTTTCATACTCAAATTACGGGCATAAAGCCCCTGGGCGACCATAAAGGTCGCCCCTACGCGACCAAAACATTATCCGTAGTGTAGCCCTTTATGGGCGTAATCTCTACGGGGACAAGCCCCTACACTACTTACATTGACGCACCGTTACGGACATAAAGACCTGCATTGCCAATGAAGCAGAGCTTCGCTCTGCTGCTACATTCGTTTACCAGAATGAGCGCCTATACTCCTTTACTTTTTCTTCTTTTTTGGCTTCTTCTTCTCTCTCTTGGCCGGTACTTTCCCTGGCATACTAATCACCACCCCTTTTTCCAAGTTTTTCCATTAAGATAGGAAGATTAACAATGTCTTCTTTATTATACTCCAGTAACACTTGTAAGGCCTTTTTGTTATTTTCTTTTTCGTATTGGTACCATAGTTCCATAGCTACCCAGCCATCTACCTCTTTCAGGCGTCTTTTAATTCCTAGTATTTGTTCGACTTTTTTTAAACCACCATAAAGATTTCTTTCCCAGCAGTCGTACATCAAGTCGTAGGTTGCGAAAAAATCATCCAAATCTACACTCAGCTTCTCCTTTATGACCGGGAGATCAAACCTGCTCCCATTGTAAGTGTAAATGGCAGTTGTCCCCACAAGGCTCTTAAGCAAGTTTGGCTTGGTAATTTCTTTTCCCACTAACTGAATTAGCGTGCCATCCCCGCGATATATTCCCAGAACAGTTATTTCTCCTTCAAATGAGGTCTCAATGTCCAGAAAAGCTTTCATAATTCGTCTTTCTACCGGAGCAAACATTCTTGTGGAATTCTCTCCATAGTTGCTATTTCGGCAGCCCTTTTCAGGAAGCCATCAAATCTCCTGCCTTGCCTGTATCCTCCACACCAATCTAAGGAACTATCAAACTTTTGAAAGAATTCGTTTATCCGTCTAATAAATATTTCTCTGATGTATTTGCCAAAAATTGAGGAAAGGGAGATGGGAAAGATGAACTTATCACCGGACTTGATAAAACAGAGCTTCAATTTTTTCTTTTTATGGAAGACTGTAAAAATATCTATTCCCTCTTTTGTAGGAAAAGGTTGAATTTCAAATCTCTCTCCCAAGCAACTCAAAATTTTCTTCTTTCCCCAGCCATCTATCTTCCCTGAAAAAAAGGAAATTTCTTCTTCTGGGTAGTTTTCCAGAAATAGATTAATAAAATCACCTATTGTTTGAACCTCGAGCCAGTACTTATCCAGATTTTTCTCTCCCGTCTTATTAAGAATGGAAGGACAAAATATTCCACTTTTCCAAAAAATGAATTCAATTCTCTTTTTTCTTAACGTCTCTTTCAATTTTTCTGAGATATTTTCTATAAATTGAGTTTCTGCTTTCCAGGCGGGGAGATTGTAGGGAGCACCGATTCCACAGAGGGAGCTTTTCCAATTTACAGGACAATCACTAAGAAGACCCTGTCCATTGAGAACTATTTTGGAGAAAAAATCGTTATCGAAATCTTGGGGCAATTTTCTATTCAAAAGAGAATAGAAAGCAAGTACTGTAGCCTCTGCTAATTTATATGTTTTCTGGTTATTGCTCTTGAAAAGTTCTTTACTATCACAGACAATGAGGCTCTTCTTATCACTTTTATCTTTTGAAACTACCTTTTTAAGCTCATTCCAGAAAAAATCTTTATTGAAGTCATAACCTCTTTCTATTCTAAAGGCAGTAGCGGTTACCACCAGAGGTCCCAACATTCTCTGGTTCCGAAAACCTAATCCATTCTCATCAATTCCTACAATGAGCATTTTTGAATCTCAAACTCAATATTTTTCCCAGTGGAGGACGTCTTTCAGTTTTCTCTTGGCCGGCTTCGGTTCCTCTTTACTATAACCCAGGGGAATGAGAGTGATTAGTTTAAAATTTTGAGGTGCTCCGAGCAGTTGGCGGACCTTCTCTGCATATAGTTTCTTGTCTCCAGCTACCCAGCAGGCTCCTAATCCATGTGCGTGAGCAGCTAAGAGTATGTTCTCTGTTGCTGCACAACCATCTTCTAAGTAGTATTTCGTCTGGCGAGAAAAAATGACAATGCAGACAGGAGCCTCCACAATAAACCTGCCGTAATCGGTCATTTCTGCTATTTTCTTCCTGATTTCCTCCTTGGTAACCACAATGAACTCTACAGGTTGTATGTTCACTGCACTGGGAGCAAGTCGACCACAATCGATGATATCTTTAATTACTTTTTTGGGGACAGGCGTAGGCAAAAATTTTCTTTTACTTCTTCTGGTCTTCAACGCTTCAATTGCTTTCATAGTTATTTTCCTTATCAAACAAAATTTTTGGTATTTCCTTGTTTTTTATCTTATATCTTTTTGGAAAAAAAGTCAATATTCCCAAATAATAACTGGTAGTCAGGGACTTCATCTTTTGGAGTCCTCCCGAAAGGGAGGAAAGACCCCCTATTTCATCGGGGGAACCCAGAAGTTGCGGTTACTAAATAATAAAATAGAAAGGCTTGAAATGAACCTGTAAGCCGAATCCTGTATTCCGACTACAAATCGGAACGATGGTTATTTATCTAAGCGACCAACCCATAGAGTAGTAACGAGACGGGCCGTCTCTCCTCTGCTATTCGGTCTTGCTCCGAGTGGGGTTTAGCCTTTTCACTACAGCATTACCTGTACCTGGTTTCTGTGCCACTTTCCGTAGGATCGCTCCCCTTCCGTTTACACGGAACACCCTGCCCTGTGGAGTTCGGACTTTCCTCTCCGATAAATATCGGAGCAACCATCCGGTTCACTTCAAACCTATATATACGCAGGCTAAAGCCTGCGGCTACCATTTATTATTGGGTAGTCGCAACCTTTAGGTTGCGTTATGTACGCAGACTAAAGTCTGCTACTCCTAAGACGCTCCGATGAATCGGAGCTACTACTTTTTTATTGCTATACTGGCAAGTTGGTCGGCTACCTTATTCTTATTTCTACCTATCAGGCAATAAGTCACTTTTTCAAACTTGCCTTCGAGGTTTTTTGCTTGTTGGAATAGTCTCCGTAGGTCTTTGTTGTTTATTCGAAACCTTCCGTCCATCTGATTAATCAACAATTGGGAATCGCTGAATACGTTAACACTTTGCGCTAATAGCTTTTTACTCTCTTTCAATCCCTGAATTAAAGCCTTGTATTCAGCTACATTGTTAGTTGCTAAACCGATATATTTATTTACCTCTTTAATTTTCTTCTTTTTCTCATCATAAATAACTACCCCGATCCCGGAAGGGCCGGGATTGGGCTCTGCAGATCCATCGACATATACCTTGAGATTTCTGTATCTTTTAACTCCGGGGAAAGATTTTACCATAGAAGCTGCAACGGAGATAGCTTTCCATATTTCTTTATCGGTGAGCCCAGGAAGTCTCTTCTTTGCTGAGCGAAAAGACTTCTCCTGGGCAAGAGTGTTCAATATCCTGTAGGTCTCTTCCCTTAACTCAGATTCCTTCACTTTTCTTCCTTCAGATATAGTATCCTCAAACAATTTCTACAAGCTACTAGGTCTTCCCCTTTCAAAACATCATTTATAACCTGAGGTGGTAAGACTATGCTACACCCTCCACAAAATCCATTAGTTAACGGAACAACTGCCACTCCATCCTTCTTTTCCCTTATTCTCTGATACCTTTTAAATATTTCCGATTCGATGTTAGCTATTTTCTGTTTCTGTTCCGATTGAACTTCCTGTAGATTCTGCTTTAAGCGTTGCAATCTGTCTTCTAATTCCTTTTGTTGTTTAGTAACTTCTTCTTTCTTCTTAGCCAGCTCTTCTTTTTTTATCTTCTCTTCGGTAAGTAAAGCATCCTCTTGCTCCATCACTGCAAGAACTGTATTTTCAATATCATTTTTTAACTTCTTACCTTCCTCAATTTCTTTCAGTAATGCAGTATAGGCTTCGTTTGTCTTTATTGAAAAGAGTTCGCTCTGATGTTTTTTAAGTTCTTCCTCTTTGGTCTTGAGTTCGAGTTCTTTACTTTTCCTACCTACTTGTAGTTCAGCCATCTTCTTTTTCGACTCGTTAAACGATGCCTGGCTTTCTTCAAACTCTCTTTTCAATCTGTCAATTTCTTGGGGGATCTGGTCGATTTCACTTCGAATGCGGTCAAGAAGTAAATCGACTTCCTGCAACTCGATTAATCTCTCTAATTGTTCATTCACGTCCGCTCCCCAAAAAAAATCTAACTTACTTATACTAAATTTTTAGGGGAAAGTCAACTTGAAAGTTCCTCTAAAAGTTATCCGATTTCACCTGGAGTGACCTATGGGCATTATAAATAAGGGTTCTATGTCTTTTTCGAACTCAAGAGTTGTCTTTACGAATTTTTTGTCTACAGAAGCTACAAAGCAGGTTCCTAATTTTAATGCCGCGCACTGCAAGTAAACGTTTTCTCCAATGGCTCCTGCTTCTGCGCTGACGAAAGAAATTTTCCTGGTCATAGAAAACTCAGACAATTTCGAGAAATCCGCAACAAACATCAAAATAACAGGAGCGGTCTTCACGTATTCCTGTGTGCCTATACCTTTCCGTATATCTCTATTACTAATGGATAAGAGAGAATGGTTTTCGGGAATATAGAGGAAAGTGCCTTTGCTTGTAGCAACATAAACTGAGACCGAATAGCGAGCCGTTGCTGAAGGAGAAGTAAGCTTTCCATTAGGACGATTAACTCCTCTTGCTGCCCATAGGATTTGTCCGATCTCTTTTTCCTTTAATTCCTTACTGGAAAAACCCTCCTTGCTCGACCGACGAAGATTCAGTGCTTTTTCAAGACTAACTTTACTTTTTTTCTTGGGGGCTGGTAATTTCCACTCTTCTTGCGTGGACTTTGATACTTCTTCAGCAAAACCACACGACATTATAGACCACCCAACCCCGATAGCAAAGCTTAACACCATAATTTTCCAGAAATTCTTTTTCAATTTAGTCCTCCTTTCCAATAAAGTTGCATCTGCCATAAAATTATTTTCCCCGCACCCCTGACCGTGGCTCGTGCCAGGCACGGGCAGGTCCTGGCTGTGGCAGGCTTAACCCTCTCCCCAGAGAGGAAAGGGAGTTTTTTCTCCGTTTATTAAGAAGTAACTGCACAAAGAAAAGAGCGACTCTGGAGGGAGTCGCTCCTTTCTTTTAAAAATCTTTTAAGATGTAATTCTTTTTTAACACGATTTTTTCTTTTTCTTCTTGCCCTTTTTTTTCTTCTTGGCCTTCTTTTTCTTCTTAGCTGCCATCGATTTCACCTCCCCCCTTTAAAAAAAACTAGGAATTTAAAATTCCAATCGTTAACCTGGGCAATGCTGGGGTTGAACCAGCGACTTCTGCCTTGTGAAAGCAGCGCTCTCCCGCTGAGCTAATTGCCCTTAAAAAGAATTTTCAAAATTTTCCAACGCAGACCAAGGTCTGCTACTCCACAGTCTTTTGGAGTAGCGAAACTTGTTTCGCGTTAATAACAAGGTCTGCTACTCCACAGTCTTTTGGAGTAGCGAAACTTGTTTCGCGTTAATAACGCAGAGCAATCTCTGCTTATTCCTTTTAAAATAATTATAATGCGATAATGAAATTTTGTCAAGAAGTTTAAAATTTTTTATCTACTTTTTTGGAAATAATATTGCGCCTTTGACTAATGTAAAGTTTCCTAATCTGATTAAACGTTTCAATGTACTCCCGGGTTTTATAGTCGGGAAAAGTCCAGGGTCGGAACTTAAAAGTTCCCTGGCTGAAATATAAAGTTATCTCTGCATAGATCATCTCTCTTAAATAAATTCTGTTTGGTGAATCTTTAGTGTTGGCTAAGACCAGCTTTGTACAATCGAGATAACCCGGGTCAAGATTAATAAGACGGCTTGGTTCATCTTTGGAAAGCGAAAACTTTTCTTCCAGACTGTTGGTAAATAATTTAATCTCTACTAACCCCCTTGGTTCAATTAACTCGCAAAAACTTAAAAATCGTCTCTTTAAATTTTTGCCTATCTCTTCTTCGTAGTAATCGGTCTTGTCAAAGTTGAATACATTGCTTTTCAAATCTACCGGCCCAAATTTCTCAACTAAAATTTGTGTTAGCTGGTCGAAAAGGTCTACATTCGGAGATATCATACCCATTATTAACTTTACTGGTAGAGGTTTTTTTATTTTACGCATTGTTTGTCCTTTCACCATAGAATTATATACATAAATGGACTATTCATCAAGTGAAAAATTAAAATTTCAATAATTTTACAAATTTTTCTTTATCTGTAAAAGGACCAACTACTGCCAGATTAAGGTGCTCCTTAACGAAAATCTTTTTGGCTACTCTGTTTATGTCGTCTGAAGTAACTTTTTCAATTTCTTTCATCTGTTTTTCCGGCAGTTTAATCTCTCCTAAAAGAAGTTCTTGATGGCCCAGAAAACTTGCTACCCCTGGAGAAAGCTCCAGTTCCAGAGCCAGTCTGCCTTTCAAGTATTCTTTAGCTTTTCCCAATTCTTCTTTTCCAACAATTTCTTGACACATTCTTTTAAACTCTTCCAAAATGGTCGTAATGGCAATTTCTGTTTTGTTTATCTCCACTCCCGCATTGACACGCAGGTTCCCCCCATCCAGATAAGATTCCCTTAAAGAATCAACTGAATAAACTATACCTTCTTCTTCTCGAAGCCTAACGAAGAGCCGGGAACTTACCATTCCTCCCAGAATCGTATTTAAAACCCTGAGCACATAATAGTCGGGATGTTTATAAGCAAAAGTCCTTACTCCCAGACATAGATAAGCCTGGTCAGTCTTTCTATATTGAAGAGTTGTAGCAGGAGCGGTCTGTTTTTCTTCTAAAGGCAGGTAAGAAGGTTTTTTTCTGTTTTTCCATCTTCTTAAATACTTCTTAACCAAAGCCGAAGTCTTTCCAGACTGGACATCACCAGCAATGGAAATTACAGTATTATTGGAAGAAAAATTATTCTTCCTATAAACCAATAATTTTTCCCGATCGATATTTTTAACTACCTCTTTCTTTCCGATTACTTCCCAGCCCAGGGGCTGGTTGCCGTAGAGTAGAGATTCATAAATATTTACAACCTGAATATCTGGTTTATCCTGATGCATATTAATCTCTTCCAAAATCACGCCTTTTTCCTTTTCAATCTCTTCTCTTTCAAATTTGGAATTAAGTAACATATCTGAAAGAACATCGAGAGCGAGCTCCAGGTGAGGACTGGCTAAGTGAATGAAAAAGCCAGTGCTCTCTTCGCTGGTATAAGCGTTTAGTTCTCCTCCTACTCTATCAATAGTTTCGGAAATGGTTTTGGCGCTTGGACGCTTGCTCGTTCCCCTAAAGAACATATGCTCCAAAAAATGGGTAATGCCGTTCAGTTGCCGAGATTCATAGCGAGACCCTGTTCCAATTAAAATCAAAACAGTGACTGCTCGCGTCCCTTTCATTGGAGCTGTTATGACTTTCAAACCGTTATCTATTAGATATTTTTTATACATAGCAAAAAATTCTATTTACTTTCTTTTGGGATGTTTTTTGCCTTTTAAGAGTAGAATAAAAAATATTCCACTTAAAAATCCGCCAATATGTGCCCACCAGGCAATTCCTCCTGCCTGGGCAGTCCCTGGACCCAGGGTTAACACTCCAATGAAAAACTGCATTAAAAACCAAATTCCTAAAAATATGAAAGCAGGTAGCTTAATTATCTGGAAAAAGAAAAAGATTGGCACAAGAGTGATGACCCGGGATTTAGGATAGAGGATAAAGTATGCACCCAAAATCCCAGCAATAGCCCCACTGGCACCAATCGAGGGCACAGAAGAAGTGGGATTGGCAAAGATATGAGCTAAGCTTGCCCCCAATCCGCAAAGGAGATAGAAAATCAGGAACTTAAAATGTCCCAATCTATCCTCTACATTATCAGCAAAAATCCAGAGATACAACATATTGCCCAGAAGATGAACCCATCCTCCATGTAGGAAAAGGGAAGTGAATATTGGAAAGTAACTCCTAAGGAGTCCTTGAGATACATAGAGGCGAGAATCAAAAAAGCGCGCGGGCACCACACCAGCAAATTTCACAAGTTCTGGCAATTGTCGACCGAGGCTAAGCTCATAAAAAAAAACAGAAATGTTTGCCACAATTAGAAATATGGTGCTAATGGGATACCTTTCTGATGGTATGGTGTCTTTAAGTGGAATCATTTTTGTTCTATATTTATTTTTTGTAGCAGCAAAGCGTAAGCTTTGCTCCCCTGTAGGGGACGGACTCCGTGCCGTCCCTTCCTTTGGGCGACCATCCCGATACATCGGGATCGCCCTTACAATGCAGAGTTATCGCCCTGCGGCAACATTTTATTTTGCCTTGATACCTAATTTATCATATAAATACCGGAAATTTATCTCCCGATTAACCAGTTCTACTGCTCTGGTCACCTTCTTCTTCCCGCTAACTCTCAAGCGTCTCAGTAGGCTTTCTATTTTTTCAACCGTTGTGAGTGTGTCTTCTTTAACCAATATCATCGGTACTTGCCGTTCTTCTGCCCGAGAAATTATAATATTGCTGGGGAAAAGGTTGCCTGTTAAAATAATGCATCTCGTCGAGGTTTCCAGGGCAGCAAGCTGGATGTCCGGGCGGTCACCTCCAGTAATAACCGCTTTGTTTTGAACTTTTCGGAAATACCTTAAAGCCCCTTCGACATTCATAGCCCCTATCATAAAATGTTCCACTAGCTCGTCCAGCTTATCATCGCAACAAAGAATTTCTCCTCCCAGGTTATTACAGAGTTCGCCAATGCTAATAGCATTTAATAAGGTATCCTGAGGAATCATGCCTAAAACTTCGATTCCCTCTCTTTTCAAAAAAGGAACTATTCTCCTTTTGAAATAGTCAATCCTGTCTGAGGCTACGCGGTTTAGAACAACACCTATAAAACTTTCTCCCAGAAACTCGCTGGCAGCAAGAATAGAGTCTACTGAAATATCTGTTTCGCATTTGTTAATTAATACGGTTTTTGCTTTCATTTTTTTAATTAGTTTTTTTCCGGGGATACCTAAGAATGAACCTTCGTTGAGATTACCCGCTCCTCCTATTAGAACCAAATTTCTACCCTTAGAAATCTTATTATAAGCGTCAATCACTTTATCCTCGATATTTTTTATTTTTTTCGTATAGGCTTGAATGGTGAGGTCCTGAGTCAAAACAACCGGGCAAACTAAATCGAGTGGGTCCCGTAGTCCCAAAATTTCCTCCATGGAGACTCCGTCTTCGTCAGTTAATACCTTTCCTACTCTAACAGGAAGTTTTCCCAGAGGTTTAAAATAGGCAACAGATATACCATCGTTTTGAAACCTCTTTCCCAAACCTATACAAACCAGAGTCTTTCCGGAATATTCGGAAGTAGAACCTACATATAGAGAGACCATTTCATCCTCCTTTATTTAAAAATGTAGCAGTGCCAAGAGTTAAGTTGTAGGTAGTGTAGCCCTTTATGGGCGTAATTTTTACGGGGACAAGCCCCTACACTACCAATTTAAATTAAATTTTTATTGTTAAGCGGGAGTCTATTACCACAGCTCCTTTCCCCGCAGGTAAAACCATCAATGGATTTATATCAATCTCCAAAATTTCGGAAAAATCTGTAACCAGTTGAGACAGTCTTAACAGAGACTCTCTAACTGCTATTAAGTCAGAAGGTTCTTCTCCTCTCACTCCTTTAAGAATTGGGTATGAACGAATTTCTTTTATCATTAACTCTGCTTCATTGAAAGTTAATGGCGCAATTCTGAAAGATACGTCTTTAAGGACTTCTACATAGATTCCCCCAAGCCCGAACATAAGAAGAGGACCGAAGGACGGATCTCTGGAGGAGCCTAATACTACCTCTTTCCCTGGTGCAATCATCTCTTCTACAGTTACTCCCAGGATTAACGCTTCCGGCATAAATCTCTTTGCATTTGAGATGAGGTCTTCAAAGCTTATGGCAACTTGAGACTTCTCAGTGATTCCCACCTTAACTCCCCCTACATCAGATTTGTGTAAAATATCGGGTGAGACAATCTTCATCACCACGGGGTAACCGAGAGAGTTCGCCGCAGAGATTGCCTCACGCGAAGTCTCAGTAACGATTCTCTGGGGAAGAGAAAAACCATAGGCTGAGAGCACTTCTCTTGTCTCTTCGGTAGTCAAATTCGCTTCGCTTTTCTCTTTCGCTTTTGTGAAAATCTCCTCTGCTTTCTTCTTATTTATCTCAAAAGACAGAGTCTTGCCAGAAGGTGTCTCTTTCCACTTTCGGTACTTAACCATAGCCTCCAGAGCAGAAATGGTACGCTCCGGGTAAGAATAATTGGGTATCTTTCCCGAACGCAAAATCCTTATACCTTCTTTAACTTCCAACCGTCCCATAAAGGAAGAGACAATGGGTTTGTCAGAGACTGCTGAGGAAATTTTGCGTATAACTTCTGCCGTTTCTTTTATCTTAGTCATCGCTTGAGGAGCCAGAATTACAGTAAGGCTATCAACTCCCGGGTCATCAACGATGGTTTTCATTGCCTTCTCATAACGATCTGCTCCTGCATCGCCAATCACATCAACTGGATTATATATGGAAGCGTTAGGGGGGAGTTCTTTTCGGAGTTTACTAATTGTGTTTTCCCTGAAAGAAGCCATCTGGAGAATAGAATTTTCTACTGCATCAGCTGCAATAATTCCCGGACCACCGGCATTGGTCAGAATAGCAAGATTTGGTCCTCGGGGAAGAGGTTGATAGGCAAAGGCAATAGCGTAATCAAAAAGAGTTTGTACTGTCTCAGCTCTGATTATCCCACATTGTCTAAAAGCAGCTTCATAGGCGGTGTCCAAACCTGTCAAGGTTCCTGTGTGTGAAGAGGCAGCTCTTGCACCGGCTTGTGTCCGTCCAGATTTGATAATAATAACAGGTTTTTTTCGGGAAACCTCTCTAGCTACTTCCATAAATCTAGTCCCATTGCTTACTCCTTCCAGGTAGCCGAGGATGACTTTGGTTTCATGGTCCTCAGCCAAGGTAAGCAACAGGTCCACCTCGTCGATATCTGCCTTGTTTCCCAGGCTAATGAATTTTGAGAATCCGACATCTTCCCCAAGTGCCCAATCTAAAACGGCAGTACATAGAGCGCCAGATTGGGAAAAGAAGGCAATATTTCCTGGGGAAGGCATACCTGCGGCAAAAGAGGCGTTGAGGTTTGAAGCAGTATCGATAATTCCAAGACAATTCGGACCGAGTACCCTTATACCTGAGTTTTTGATAGTTTCAACTAATTCTCTTTCGAGTTGAGAACCCTGTTTACCAGATTCTTTGAAGCCGGCTGAAATAATAACTACTGTGCCGATTCCTCTGTTCACGCAATCTTTAAGGATAGAAGGAACAAATTGAGAAGGAATGGCAACCACAGCGAGGTCTATCTCCCCTTCCACAGCAAAAATTGTGGAATATGCTCTTATTCTCAAAATTTCTTCTGCTTTGGGATTGATGGGATAAATCTTTCCTGGGTAGCCATATTGGAGGAGATTTTTCAAAACGCTATGGCCAACTTTTCCTTCCTGGCGGGAAGCACCGATAACTGCTATTGATTTAGGGTTGAAAAGTTTTTTCATCACTCTTTTGAGCTCAATTCCGTTTAAACAGAGAAATATATCGTTAGTTCACTCTATTTTCTTGTCGTATTTTGTTGTCCTTTGTTTAGCCCACTCCCAGGTATAATCATACAAGTGGAGCCCTTTACTTATTGCTATAATTTCTCCGTCTTCAACTCCAATCTCTTCTGCCATATACTGTTTTACCAGTTGCAGTCCCCCAAGGTTTGAGGGAAAACCTCCCCATAAATCCCAGGACCTGAAATAAGGTATGAAATGGAGTTTGCCATACCTGATTCTGGTATCTATTAATCTCATACAGGGAGGGTCTTTTAAACTAACGTCAGAAGGCATTCCAATCTCCATTATCGCCTGATTTGTGCCATATCCCTCTGTCTTGTACATGTTTATAACTTCTTCTACTTGGTTGACATTAAGGGGAATCTCTCTCATCATCTTCTTTCCCTCAACATTTTCCTCTATTCTCACCTTGGGGTCAACCAGCCTTTCACCATAGGTATAGTCTTCGGTTTCTGTCTTGGCTCCGGTCAAAAGGTATTGCAGATAGCCCTGAACGTACTCCATGGTGGTTGGGGGAGGAATGCCTGAACCTTCGGGAATGAGGGGTATTATCTGATGGGAAGGTTTCTTAACTCTGAGAGTAACGAAGTCGAGTTCTAGTCTCTTCTGACCCTTATAGCTACCCCTGGTAATTGTGTAGACTTGTCCCTTCTCCAGTATTGCTGAGAGACACTGGAACCAGGCATCGTCGAGGTCGAAGGCCTCGATATATACTGGCTTCATCCCTTCGTTTTGAGTATGTTGAGTCATCATTCACACCTCAAACTACCTTGCTTTCGCAAGGACTCCATTGTTTCTGGAGTAGCGAAACTTGTTTCGCGTTAATAACGCAGAGCAAGCTCTGCTACTCCATTGAATCTATTTTTTATTCACGGAAGTATTTTCTCCCAGGTCTTATAATCAAGAGCTGTCCTGTCCTGATCTTATTGATATTTTTTATATTATTGTCTCTTTTTATTGCATACACCGTAGTATAGTATTCTCGAGCAATTATTCCCAAAATATCTCCCTTTTTCACCTTGTAGCGAATAAGTCCCCTTCCAGGAGTTAAATCTTTTACTTCAGCAACGTTGGTAAGAAATCTCTCCTTTGTGCCGGGAGGTAGCTTTAACTTAAAATTGGGATAGTTCTTGGGAGTACACCAGGCTCGTAAAGCGGGATTCAATTTTTTTATCTTAGCCTCTGTTGTGCCCACGCACTTGGCAATAACTTCCAGGTCAATTACTTTATCTAAAACTATTTCATCATAGTTTAAAGGCTCTTCAAAATTTAAGGGGAAACCGTACTCCTGATAATTTTCTCCAATACTTACACAAGCCATAAATTTGGGAACAAAGTTTTCCGTTTCCTTGGGCAGAGCTTTTCTTTCTACCAACTGGTTAAAGTCGACAGCCTTAGAAAATTTTAAATCACGACCAATTCCACTTTGTCCCCGATTATAAGCGGCCAGAGCTAAATGCCAGTCATTAAACCAGGCATGGAGGTCTTTGAGGAATTTAAGGGCAGCACGGGTAGCCTTTTCCGGGTCTCTCCTCTCGTCTATCCAGTAATTAATAACCAATCCCAGGTTTCTGGCAGGAGTTTCCATTAACTGCCATAGACCCACTGCCCGAGCCCGAGAATAGGCGTTCACTTTATAAAGACTCTCCACTACAGGTAAATAGACCAGTTCTCGAGGAAGGTCATATTCTTCCAGAACTCCAAAGATCATCTCTCGGTATCTTCCCGACCTTTCCAGTGCTTCAGCAATTGCTTTTCTTCTTTTTCCTTTAGTATAAAGTCTTATATATTCCTTTGCTAAACTATTTTCAATATCTATGGGTATGGTATAATTTTCTTTTATTTTCTCTGCTTCCAGATTTTCTGTTCCTTTCAGTTCTTCTTTAGAGACATCGAGGATCGATTTGGAATTTCTTTCCATTTCTTCCAGAAGCACGTCCATTTTGCCGAATAGATTATCGTATTCCTCCTTCAATTGATAGTTCAGAACAGCATCCAGATTGGCCTTCGCCAATTTTTTCAAAGCTCGTTTATAAAGATTCTCTGCGAGATCAATCTTTCCTTCTTCGTAGGCTATAACTGCCTGATTATAGAGGTTTTCTGTCTCTTTAATTACCTGCCTTAAAGATTCTATTTTTTCCTGAATAGGTGAAGGAGAGCTATTTACAGATTGGAAGATTAATGGAAGGAAGAAAAAAATAGTTATAAAAAACGAAAGGGAAAATTTTTGTTTTATTTTCATATTCTTATATTTTAGAGTATTCTATATTTTTTCTTTTAAATAATCAAATAAAAAGATTACGATTGAATGTCGAATCTTTTTATTTTTAGCGTTTCCTTCAGGGAATTCATATATTCAAATACCTCAGGGTGTACTGGAATCCCTTCTTTTTTTCTCCGATTTTCCATCTCAAATTCTTTCTCCCCGGCAATATAGATTCTCTCTTTCCCGGGAAATTTCTTAGAACCTTTTATTTCTCTGAACATCGAATCTATCGTCTTCTTAAATTCATCGAGTGGGCGAAAAAGTTCTATCTTAATTGCTCCCAGGAAATGGCCAAGATTGTACCCCCCCTTTTTTAATCGTGAAAGATGTAAACCATAATTGGCTCCTGTGAGGCAAGCGCATAGAATATCTACAAGCAGACCCAGACCATATCCCTTATGCCCACCCAACTCTTCTCCTATTCCTCCCAAGGGGAGAAGCGCTGCTTTTCTCGTAAATATACCTTCAGTAACCTTTTTTGGATTGGTGAGGGTCTTGCCTCTTTCATCTATTGCCCAGCCTGAGAGCATCTCTTTATTTTCCCTCTCCAGGACTTCCAGTTTTCCTCTCTGGATAATACTCGTTGCCATATCCAGAACAAAGGGCAATGGTCCACCAGTAGGTACAGCCACACTTATAGGATTTGTTCCCAGAACAGGTTCCACTCCGAAAGTGGGAGCGACCGAAAAACGAGCATTAGTGAGAGAAATACCAATCATATCCTTCTCTAAAGCCATTGTTGAATAGTAACCAGCTATTCCAAAGTGGTTGCTATTTTTCACGCCAACAAAACCCATTCCAGTCTTTTCAGCAATTTCGATACATTTCCTCATAGCCTTGTACGCTACTACCTGACCCAAACCGTTTCCGCCATCAATTAAAGCACTCACCGGTGTCTCTTTTACTACCTTTATTTTGGTAACTGGTTCAATGCCTCCTGCCTTTATCCCGTCCACATATCTTTTTAGACGAGAAACTCCATGTGAACTAAATCCTTTTAAGTCAGCAGCAACCAGAATATTAGCCACTATTCTGGCATCTGAACTGTCCACTCCTAATTTTTTGAAAACTTCGGTCACGAAATCTTCCAGTGGCTGTTTTTTCAATATGATCTGCTTCCCCTTCATCATTTTCTTCTCCTTTTTGTAGCAGCAAAGCGCTGTCATTCAGACTGTGTCATAATTAGATTTTTTGTTTGGTAGCCGCAACCTTTAGGTTGCGTTCTCGACGGAGAAATTACGCAGGCTGAAGCCTGCGACTACCCAAAACAGGGTTGCGACACAGCCTCATTGCGAACGAAGTGAAGCAATCTCCAGACTGCCGCGCTCCTTTCAGTCGCTCGCAGTGACACGATTATGTAATAGAGCGGTCGCT